>JBMNSG010000101.1:0-8548 GCA_050945075.1 Eubacteriaceae bacterium
TTCCGCATAATTGATTGTTTACGTCGTATATCATACTTTTTATCCTATATTAATGATTCACATTCTTTTGTTCAGCTATTTTAAATATATTAATATACGTAATTTATGTTCTTCCATCCTTTCTTTTGTACATATACTGAAATAAGATATTATAAAAAATTTGATTAATAATTTAATTCATTTCTTTTTGATTTTAGTAATTGAACAACAATAAAACAATATTGCTGTTCTAAACAATGAGCCGTTCAACAGTCCGATTATGAAAAACACTAACAGCATTATAAATC
Organism: Eubacteriaceae bacterium; assembly: GCA_050945075.1. Lineage (GTDB taxonomy): Bacteria > Bacillota > Clostridia > Eubacteriales > Eubacteriaceae > UBA7485. The sequence continues at coordinate 288 of JBMNSG010000101.1, forward strand.
CATACATTTACTGAACATAATACAACGCTATGACTCAACGGTCGAGAAAGATTAAAGAAAGACAAACTGGTTATATGGTACACTAAAACGCAGACTTATAATTCAAACAGCGGTCCGGCAACCGCGGAGGAAATATGTACCCGAATCTTACAATTAATCTTGAAAAAATACAGGACAATACGGAGAAAGTGACAGCGGTCTGCCGCGAAAAAGGAATTGACGTGACTGCAGTCACCAAATGTGCCGGAGGCAACCCCGATGTGGCTCGCGCATTTCTTGAAGGCGGTGCTGCCGCCCTGGGCGATTCACGCATTAAAAATCTGCAGGATCTGTCAGAGATACCGGTTGAAAAATGGCTGATCCGCATTCCGATGATTTCTGAAGCGGAAGAAGCCGTTAAATATGCGGACCTGTCGCTGAATTCGGAACTGGCTGTATTACAGGAACTGAACCGTGAAGCAATCAGACAGAAAAAAAAGCATGACGTGATCCTGATGGCAGATCACGGGGACCTGCGCGAGGGCTGGTTTGATGAAAATGATTTTTATCAGGACCTGAAGGAAATCCGCAGACTGAGCGGCCTCAATGTCCGCGGTCTCGGAACCAACTCTAACTGTGCAGGTGCAGTGATCCCGGAACCCGGCAGCTTTACCAAATTGAAAAAAATGTATGATGTGATGCAGGATCTTTTCGGAGAGAACTGCAATATGTTTTCCGGCGGTAACTCCGGTGCTTTTTATATGGTAGAAGATGGTACGCTGCCTCCGTTTATCAATAATCTGAGATTCGGAGAACTGCTGCTGTTTGGAAACGAAACGTCATTTGAAAAGAAATATCCCTGGCTTCACAGCGATGTATTCAGACTGGATGCAGAAATAGTCGAGCTTAAAGAAAAACCGTCCGAACCTATCGGAAAACACGGAAAAGACGCATTCGGAAACGAACCCGTATTTGAAGACATCGGTATCCGCAAACGTGCCTTGTGCGCACTGGGAAAACAGGACGTCACAGTCGAAGATATTTTCCCGCTTGAACCCGGAACTAAAATCGTCACTGCCAGCTCGGATCATCTGATTGTTGATGTAACAGACTGTCCTGAACCGCTTAAAGTCGGTGATATCCTCAGTTTCAGCTGCAATTATGTAAGCGCACTCAGGGCCAGCACTTCGGATTACGTGAATAAAACAACTATCTGACAGGGTATATCCGCAATACGGAGGACTCTTATTTGAAGAAAGTATTAAAAGGAATCGGTTTGACTCTACTCATACTGATACTTGCCGCAGCGGGAATCTATTATTATGCCCGTTATATCGAACCCAATGAACTCCAGACTGACGAACAGAATCTGATTGTTCCGGACAGTGTCCCGGAAGGAAAAATCGTCTTTTTTTCCGACACCCATTTCGGAAAACTTTACAGTGAGGATCACCTGGCGGAAATCGTAAAGACGATCAATGATCAGAATCCGGATCTGGTTATATTCGGCGGCGATCTGATCGACAATTATAACCGCGACAAAAGCATTCTCAACACTGAAAAGATCATCGAACAGTTCGGTCAGATCCAGTCTAAATACGGAAAATACGCCATTTACGGGAATCATGATTACGGTGGCGGAGCCGAGCTGATATACAAGGAAATCATGACACGCTCGGGCTTTACAATTCTGACTAACGAAAGCCAGGGCATCTCCCAGATGAATCTCCGGCTCACCGGTTATGACGACCTGTTGTTCGGCTATACTCCGGCAAGTGACTATTCACTGAGCGGTGATGCGTTCACAGTTATTCTGTCACATGAACCGGACACCGTTGACAGGATTACCATACCATCGGATGCTGTCATGTTGTCCGGTCATTCTCACGGCGGCCAGGTAACCATTCCCTTCCTGACCGAATACTATTTGCCGGATGGTGCTACCGAATATATACGCGGCTGGTACAATGATAAAGGGAAAAGTAGCAATATCGATCTGTTCGTTTCCAGAGGAATCGGAATGACTACTCTGCCGTTCCGCTTCCTTTCAGAGCCGGAAATCAGTGTAATCAATCTGGTTCACGGTTAAAGGCTGACAGCTGCCGGTAAAGCTGTGTATTGGAACCTGTTCAGCATCCGAATATGCTGCCCGGATATCCGCTGCACTGCTGAACCGGCTGGTATGCATATCAAAAAAGACGACTTCCCGTAAAACACTTCTTTCTGACGGTTGAAGGCTTTCCGGGTCGTCGTCTTTTTTACTGGCATCTGGTCGTGTACTGCGGTAATTCTGCCATCAGAACTGCATAACTGCTTTCCACCTGTTCCGGGATGTCAACATGTTCAAAATAGCCCGTTCCGTTGGGGCCATAGCCGTTTTCATCATCCCGTAAACGCTGGACTTCTCCGAACATCAGCTCGAAAAAGCGCTGTTCTTTCCAGGGGTAACTGATCTTTGGCGTCAGACATCCTGTCTCATCCAGTTGCGGGATAAAAGGAGCATAGCTGATCAGTGCAGTATCTGCGGGCATATAACGCTTGACAGATACATAGCTTCTGTATTGCAGAAGCGGATCCTGAATCAGGATAACCGACCGGTGACCGATCTGGTTCTCCGTTAATACCTGAAGACCAAAACGGCCGTTCTCAGAAGTATTGGTTGATCTGTTTTCAATCAGAATTGCTTCCGGTGGAATTCCGTACTTTTTTTCCGCCAGCATGGCATACAGTTCTGCTTCTGTTTCCGGCAGTGCTTCTACTGCCGTGTTTAGAATTTCTGCGATTTTTCTCTTCAGATTTTCGGTAGAATGCCCCTTACCGCCGCAAAACAACAGGTAGCGTCCCACGTTATTATGCCAGGCATGGCAGGCAATCCGCACGATTTCCGGCAGATCGCTGCCAAGCACCATTAACACATCCGCACAGCTGAATGGATAACAGGATTCAAGAGCAGCCGGCGTCAGGCGCGATATATCGCGCAGCGCCAGAAATTCCGTTACCTGATTGGCTGCTTCAATAGTCTTCCGGTCCAATAGAATCACACCTCCCCGACAAATTCCTTTACAGACTGATAAATTCCATCTGCATCAAGACCATTTATTTATTCAGGTTCAGAACAACCGGAACAGATCTGTAGCCAACGCCCATACGGTCGATGCCCATATCGATCAGTGTCAGGAAATGTTCGCGGTCACGGATGCAGCCGCTGCCTTTAACCTTGCAGGTATCGCCAACTTCATCCATCATGATCTTGATCACTTCCGGAGTAGCACCGTGTGCTTCGAAGCCTGTCAGGAATCCTGTGCTGGTCTTGACAAAATCAGCGCCGGCTTTCATGCAGCACTGGCAGCCCTGGCGAACCTGTTCTTCATTTAAAGCATCTGTTTCCAGGATAACTTTGAGTTCACGGCCATATTTATGTGCAGCATCTACGCATGCCTTAATATCTTTTGTTACTTCATCAAGCTGTCCGCCGCGGATCTGGCCAAAATTGGCAACCACGTCAATTTCCTTGATGGTATCATAAGGAGCAACTGTTTCGATCTGCTTTACTTTTGATTCTGTGGAGCTGGTTCCGAACGGAAAATCGACAACCGGGCAAAGCATGGTATCGCTTCCCTTAACCAGGGGTTCGCATAAATCCATGTATCCCGGATTAATGCAGATTGTAGCGCATCCAAGCTTAACGCCGTCCTTTGTCAGGTCAATAATTTCTTTTTCTGTGAATTCCGGCTTTAATACCGAGTAGTCGATATACTGCGCCAGTTCCTTTACGCTCATATCAGCCGCTTTTTTAGATGGTTTTTTCATGATCATTTCAGATAAAGAATGTTTGGTTTTTTACTGTGCTTGACTCTTTATCTTCCTCCTGAATTAATAATAGCACATTTACAAACATATACAAGCATTTATTTCGTTTTTTTTGAATGTTTTTGTTTGTTTGTATACTTTTATTGTATAAATCTTTTCGAAACGGTTGTTCCGGTTACCGGGAGTATTTCTCATACTATAAAAGGCCGTATAAACGGCCTGTTTTATTAATGCTTTTTCCAACCGGACAGGCGTCTCTCCCCTGAAATTCAGAAACAGCATAGATTATTAATGAATGTGTAAGTGCCTGACTGATCTGTTTTACAAACAATAAAAAAACACCTCATCGTGAACGGTCTCCGTTTCCTGATAAGGTGTCTCTATGGATTATTCTTCCGGCGGTTCTTCCACCAGAATAAAATTGTCAGGCAGATCGCTGTCTCTGATTTCCGGATCTTCATTACAGATCACCGCATCAAAATCAGAGCTTTTGACGGAACTGTAAAACCCTTTTACCGATAATTTTGACGAATCGATAAGAAGATAGCTTTTTACGGCGTTCTTCATCGCCTGTTCCTTGATGTTCATGGTATCCATTTCCGCTGCATAGACCGTTTCATTTTCCAGGTCAACTCCCGAACAGCTGATAATAGCGTGATCAAAATTAAAATGCTGCAGATTCTTGGCCGCAATCGGTCCCACTGACATACTGTATTCAGGAATATATTTACCGCCGATAATAAACAGCTCTGAATCGCTGTCATGGAAGGAATTTGCCAGCAGCGTACTGTTGGTTACAATTTTCAGATGTTTTCCCTGCAGATATTTCAGAATAGGCTGAACGGAAGTGCCGCCGTCCAGATAAATGCAGTCACCGTTTTTAATAAAGGAGGCGGCTTTGCGGCAGACCCGTTCCTTTTCTTCAAACTGACCGGTACGGTCTCTCATTTCTTTTTCGTCCAGAGTGGAGAGAATTTCCTTCTGTTTAATGCTTTTGGCACCGCCATGCACCCGTAGCAGCTTTCCCTGCTTCTCCAGTTCTTCACAGTCACGGCGTATGGTTGTTTCGGTTACCTCCATCAGCTCGGAAAGCTCTCTGGTATTTACGATTCCCCGGTCGTTGACCAGTTCGACTATTTTTTCAAATCTCTGACTTGCTATCATGGTGTCCTCTGTCCTGTGTTTACTGATGTTTATTCTATATTCTATCATATTCGAACATTTATGAACATAGAATGTTCGAATGTTTATAATTGTACGAATAATTGATTCATGTATGGAATGATGATGTCGCTGAAACCAGAAATCAATCAGTTTTCACGACAGTTATATATTTAAGCAGCATGCAGACAAAACCGTGCCTTATCTTCTGACAGCCTGGTACGATCAGACCGCCTTTAAGAAGACCGGACGAAAATAAGAATTGAAAAAGCCGGCTCGTTAAGCGAGCCGGCTTTATTTACTGTACGGTGAAATCTTTTGAGTAGATAACCTTGTCATTGGTAGAGCGGATCTGGATCTTCCAGGAACCAGACGTCACCCGTGCTGCCGGAAGTGAATAAACCAGAATGTTGGCTGAACCGGATTTTGCGGTCAGCGTCTGAGTGGAAATTGTATTTCCATCCTGATACCAGATCAGCTTGTAGTCTTTATCCTCGGAAGATGCTTTATATTCTACATTTGCATACAGTGCCTGACCGGCTGTAAAGCTGTCTGCCTGTTCAGCATTCTTAAGATCATTTTCCTGGACAATCATCTGCGGTGAAATCACACAATATTTAACATCGCTGTCCTGACTGCACCCAGTCAGTGCCAGAAGCAGAGCCAGCATGAGGCCGGCCGCTGCCACAGTTTTAATGGTTCTCTTCATCATTTTCCGTTTCCCTGTGGTCAGCTGCCAGCCCGTTTGCTCTGGATACTTTTTCGAGTTCCCGGATTCTTTCATCCAGTAAGGCAGCATTCTGAATCAGTTCCTTGTTTTTTTCCTTGAGCTCGCTTATCGAGACACTGTTTTTCTGGCCAAGAAGCAGCAGAAAAGCAATTCCCAGTAAAAACAGCAGTGACGGAGCATATTGAATGCCAATCCAGTGCGCGATGATAATGATCAGATCCGGCCAGCAGCCAAAAATGAAAATCCCCACAGCGCCGATCACCCACCAGATACTCTGGTCAAGAGAAAGCCTGTTTTTTTTAATACTGTAGAAAATCGTGCAGATCATGAACAGTGACAGACATAAAAAGAACATACCTGTCGTATTCATTGCTTCACTCTCTTTCTCCCGGTTATATGATTGATGTAAACAACAGAAATATAGTAAAACATCTTCATCATATATTTTGCAGGCTTGATGATTCCGCCGTGCATGCTTTCTCCGGTTTCGCGATTTTTCATTTCTACAGCCAGTTCATCAATACTATAGCCGTTATATAACAGGTTAATCAGCAGATTGGCATCTGCCGTATCCGGATACTTGTAAATTTTAGACAACTGGCTGAATACATCATAATTTAATACCTGGAGTCCGGAAGTCGGATCGGAAATTGTCTTTCCGGTCAGAAGCTTGATGATCTGCTGGAACATACGGGTTCCGACTCTTCTGAAAAACGAATGCCTGTACCCGTAATCTTCTAAAAACCGAGAGCCAATGACAATATCGACGTCGTTCTGACAGGCATACTCGTACATTCGCTTTGCTTCTCTGGCCAGATGCTGACCATCCCCGTCAAACTGAACAACATATTTATACTTGTTTTGAGCAGCGTATTTCAATCCCGATTGAATTGCATAAAAATAGCCCATATTAACCGGAAGGTTCAGATAATGAATATCGTCAAAGGACCGGATGATCTCCAGCGTATTGTCGGTGGAACAATCATTAATAAACAGAATATCCGCTTCCGGAAACTGAGTCCTGATATCCTGATGGACTGCTTCCAGGTTGCCCGCTTCGTTATAAGCCGGAATAATAATCAGGACATCCTTCTGTTCTGTTCCGTCAGTACGAATAACCGGATTTGAGACAGAAACATTCAGACTTGAATGCTGTAATTCATTTTTCTGATCCTGGTTCATACCTGAAAATTTCTGCGTTTTAACTGCTGGCATTGTCATGACTATACTGTTTCTTAAATGCCCAGGATGTCCGGATAATATCCGCTACATCCGTGTAGCGGGGTTTCCAGCCCAGTTCACAATCAGCTCTGCTGCTGTCTGCAATTGAAACAGCTATATCTCCGGGTCTCCGGGCAATGATTTCAGCAGGAATCGGTTTCCCGGTTACTCTGCGCGCCGCTTCGATCATTTCCATCACGGTAAAGCCACAACCATTTCCCAGATTAAATGTACCGCTGTCGTGATTTTCTAAATACTTCAATCCCAGAATATGGGCGTCGACCAGATCCACAACGTGAATGAAATCACGGACTCCGGTCCCGTCTTTTGTATCATAGTCCTGACCAAAAACTTTAACCGATGGGCGTTCGCCTGCAGCCGCTTCAAGAATGATCGGAATCAGCGCAGTATTGTCTGCCATCGCCTGTCCGATCGGATATTTTTCATGAGCGCCGGATACGTTGAAATATCTGAATACACAATACTTCAAACCATAAGCACGGGCACAATCCCTGAGAATCGTTTCAATCTGCACCTTTGTCTGACCGTAGGGGCTGATTGGTGCCAGAGGCAGATCTTCAGTAACCGGGACGACATCGGTATTGCCATAAACTGCAGCGGTCGATGAAAAAATTATTTTATCGACATGGCTGGCATACATGGCGCGCAGCAGAGTGACTGCGGCTGCCGTGTTATTGTCATAATACTTGAGCGGATCGTTTTCGCTTTCCGCAACCACAATACTGCCGGCAAAATGCATCACTGCATCAATATCAAGGCTCTGAAAAACACCGTTTAGAAATTCGAAAGAACGGACGTCTCCCTTAATAAAACGGGCACGTTTGTCGACAGCCCACAGATGGCCGGTGGAAAGATTATCGACCACCACAACCTCGTAACCGCGGTCCAGCAGTTCCACCACTGCATGACTGCCGATATATCCGGCACCGCCGGTAACTAATACTTTCATGCTTCCTCTTTTTTGTAAATTTAATGAACGCACTAATTCTACCATAAACCGGCTTTCATACAGACGGCTGAGCCGGAGTCGGTACTGATCAGCATGCGGCGAGGGCTTTTTTCAGATAGGGACCTGTGGGCGAGCCCGGCATTTCTGCAATCTGTTCAGGCGTACCGACACCGATAATTTCTCCGCCGGCATCACCGCCTTCCGGTCCCATTTCAATGAGCCAGTCCGCAGACTTGATCAGATCGATATTGTGCTCGATCACTACTACGGTACTGCCCTGGTCGACCAGACGCTGAAGAACCTGGATCAGACGGTTCACGTCGTCCATATGCAGGCCGGTGGTCGGTTCATCAAGAATATAGACTGTACGGCCGGTATTCATCTTACAGA
>JBMNSG010000102.1:0-8476 GCA_050945075.1 Eubacteriaceae bacterium
TATTGCTTTGCAGTCACAGCAGTTGAATCGAATTATTTGTTGCATAATAGATTATTGTTGCATAAACAAGGGTATTTAATATTTTGTTAAGGTTTTAAAGCTTCATATTCGGTATAATAAACAGAAAACAAAAAAAGCCGCTATCGGCGGAATCAAGGTGAACGAATGTCAAACGAATATTCTGATATAACGCCGGAAATACTGAGTTACGCTAAAATCATTGAAGATGCACCGATTATCAATCCTGAACTTTATTCGACCTACCAGGTTAACAGAGGACTGCGTGATGTCAACGGGAAAGGTGTCCTGACGGGCCTGACCGAAATTTCCGAAATACAAAGCCACATTAAAGAAGGTGACCAGCTCATCCAGTGTGACGGGAAACTGTTCTACCGCGGTATTAATATCCGCGATATTGTAGACGGCTGTGTAAAGGAAAACCGTTTCGGTTTTGAAGAAACGTCCTATCTTCTGATCTTCGGAGATCTTCCGAATGAAGAACAGCTGGAAGAATTCAAAAAAACGCTGGCGCACTACCGGACGCTGCCGACCAATTTTGTCCGCGACATCATCATGAAGGCTCCTTCCAAGGATATGATGAATACCCTGGCGCGTGCGGTTCTTACTCTTTATTCTTACGATGATCATGCCAGTGACACCAGTATTCCAAATGTACTGAGGCAGTCGCTGGAGCTGATCGCACTGTTCCCGGTCTTGTCTGTTTATTCCTACCAGGCCTACAGGCATTATAAATGCGGTGACAGTCTGTATATTCATCCGCCGCAGAAGGATCTGTCCACTGCAGAAAATATTCTCTATATGCTCAGACCGGACAGTAAGTTTACGGATTTTGAAGCCAAGGTACTGGATATCGCTTTGATTCTGCACGCAGAACACGGCGGCGGGAATAACTCCACCTTTACAACACATGTGGTCACTTCCTCCGGAACCGACACCTACTCATCCACGGCCGCTTCACTGGCTTCACTGAAGGGTCCGAAACATGGTGGAGCCAACATAAAAGTTGTGGAAATGTTCAATGACATCAAGAAAAATGTAAGCGACTGGACCGATGATGACGAAGTATCGGCCTATCTGCTCAAGCTGCTGCGCGGTGAAACCTTCGACAAGAAGGGGCTCATCTACGGGATGGGACATGCGATCTATTCAAAATCCGACCCGCGTGCTGAAGTACTCAAGGGCTTTGTCTCGGACCTTGCCAAAGAAAAGGGCAGGGCAGAAGAATTTGACCTGTACTCACGGGTTGAACGCCTGGCACCGAAGGTTATCGCCGAAGAACGCCGTATCTATAAGGGTGTCAGCGCCAATGTCGACTTCTATTCCGGATTTGTCTATCATATGCTGGATCTGCCGGAAGAACTGTACACACCTATCTTTGCGATTGCCAGAATTTCCGGATGGAGCGCCCACAGACTTGAAGAACTCAAGAATGCAGGCAAGATCATTCGTCCGGCTTACATGAATGTTCTGCCCAGACGCGGGTACACTACACTGGAAGACCGTCCGGAGGGAGAAATGCCAGCGGAAACACTCGTAAAAGAAACAGAACAGGTATAAAATATAAAATATACGGAACAACTGCCTGTGGCAGTGTGATTACCGGCAGACTGATGCGTCGGTAACGGGGCTTCGCCGCGGCGGGCCCTTTTGTTATGTTCCGGACTGGATAGGAAACTATGAAACTGAAGAATTACAAAAAAGAAATCAGCTCCATCCTCAGCAGGGTCAGAAAACCGATCACTTATACGGGGAATGAAGTCAATGCCGTCCATAAGGACAGCAGCGATGATTCCCTGATTCGATTCGGATTCGCTTTCCCGGACACCTATGAGGTCGGTATGTCTCATATGGGAATGAAGATTCTCTACAGTCAGCTCAACGAACAGGAAGATGTATGGTGCGAACGTGTCTTTGCGCCATGGACCGATATGGAAGACCTGATGACCGAAAACGGCATCCCGCTGTACGGTCTGGAATCGATGGACCCGGTCAAGAATTTCGATTTTCTCGGCTTTTCGCTGCAGTATGAAATGAGCTACACCAATATTCTGAATATGCTGTCACTGGCTCATATTCCGGTTCTTGCATCCGAACGGGATGCGGACGATCCCTTTATCATCGCCGGAGGGCCCTGTGCCTACAACCCGGAACCCCTGGCAGATTTCATCGACATTTTTACGATCGGTGAAGCGGAAGAATCGCTTCCGGAGCTGCTCGAGCTTTACAGAAAATGGAAGCTTTCCGGAAAGCCCAGAGAAACATTCCTGCATGATGCCTCACTGATTGAAGGGGTCTACGTACCGGCGCTGTATTCGGTAGTCTACAATGAAGACGGGACCATACACAGCTTCTCGCCGGAGGTACCGGACGTGCCTGCCATCGTCAGGAAACGGCTCATCACCAATCTGGACAACAGCTATTATCCGGATAAAATGATTGTTTCCTATGCGGAAACTGTTCATGACCGCTTGTCTTATGAAATATTCAGAGGCTGCCCGAGAGGCTGCCGATTCTGCCAGGCGGGACAGATTTACCGGCCGGTCCGAACCAAAAGTCCTGAGGTAATTGAAAACGGGATAGACTGCCTGCTGCAGAACACCGGATTTGAGGAAATGAGCCTGAGCTCACTGAGCTCCGGCGATTATCCGAAGATCGAAAAGCTGATTACGGAACTGACCGAAAAGTACGAGGATAAAAAGATCTCTGTTTCTCTTCCGTCGCTGAGAATCGATTCGGTTTCGATTGATATGCTCGAAGAAATGCAGAAGGTCCATAAGGGCGGAATCACACTGGCACCGGAAGCAGGAACCCAGCGTCTGCGGGATGTCATCAACAAGGGTGTCACTGAACAGGACCTGATCGATACGGTTACACCTGCCTTTGAAAAGGGCTGGGGACGGATTAAGCTTTACTTTATGATTGGCCTGCCTACGGAAACACCGGAAGATATTTCCGGTATTGCCGCACTAGGCGAACGCGTGGTAGATGCATATTTCTCGGTTCCCAAAGAGCTGCGTGACCGGACGGTTCAGGTTACCGTAAGCACGAGCTGCTTTGTTCCGAAGCCTTTTACTGCTTTCCAGTGGTTCGGACAGAATACACAGGAACAGTTCCGGGAAAAGCAGCAGCAGCTTAAAAACGAAATCAGAAACAGAAAGATCCGTTATAACTGGCATGACGGCAGCCTCTCCTATCTGGAAGCCGTGTTTGCCAGAGGCGACAGACGGCTGGGTCCGGTACTGCTCAAAGCGCATGAACTGGGCTGCAGATTTGACGGCTGGGACGACTGTTTTGAAATGGATAAATGGATGCAGGCATTCCGGGAAACCGGAGTGGATCCTGACTGGTATGCTCTAAGAGAACGCAGCTTTGATGAAGTGCTTCCATGGGATTTTATCGATATCGGTGTTTCCAAGGATTTCCTGATCATGGAATACCTTAAATCCCAGAAAGAAACCCTCAGCAAAAACTGTATCGAAGGCTGTGAAAACTGCGGGATTATGGATTTTATACCCGGATGGAAATGTCACGGTCCGGAAGGCGCCTATCCCTTTGGTCAGCCGGATGAAACCGAAAAAGGCGAGGTCCGCGAACTGATCACTGAGGTTTCTGACAGTATTGACCGCAGCAACGTGGAAGAAACACGGGGAGACAACCAGCCGACCATCAAGATCCGCTTTACCTTCAAGCGCACAGAGGAACTGCGTTTCCTCTCGCATCTTGACCAGCAGCGCCTGTTCCAGCGGGCTCTGCGCCGTGCCGACCTGCCGCTGGCTTATTCCCAGGGCTTTAACCCGCACCCGATCCTGGCTTTTGCCAATGCCATGTCTGTAGGGATGACCTCTGACTGCGAATATGTGGATATCGGAATCGATATTCCCGAGGATCACAATCCGGATTTCGCAGCTGAGATGGCACACAGGCTCGATGCCGCCATGCCGGAGGGTATTCAGATTACCGGTGCGGAAATCCTGCCGGCCGGTGCCAAAAGCCTGACCCGTATGGTCGAAGCTGCTGATTATGAAGTCTGCTGTCCGGACCTGAACCGTCCTGATTTCAATGATTTCCTCTCGGAAATAGATAATTTCAACGACCGTGACGAAATCATGATTGAAAAGCGCAACAAGCGCAACAAGCTGATCCAGAAGAACATCCGGCCTGCATTTGACAAACTGAGCGCCGAACGTAAAGACAGCGGCATCTGCTTTGAATTAACAGTCAATGCCGTCGACAGCTCGCTCATCCGTCCGGAAGCGATCATCACTGCTTTCCTCGATAATATCGGATATTACAATAAGGGCTGTGAAATGATCATTCATCGGAAACAGCTCAAGCTTGAAGGTCAGAAGTAAAACAGAAATACGACAAACAGCTGTCGGGACATGAGCATTGTCCTGGCAGAAGCCGTATCATAAAACATCGTAAAAAAAGAGCAAAGAAAAAGCAGATGAACCGCCTGATCGGGGTGGCCCGTCTGCTTTTTTAATACAGCCTGTTTCTTTCTGTTCTACAGCTTAATCATTGCCTGTAAACGCCTTTTCCCGCTCCGGAACCGTTTCGGCTGCTTACTTTTATTGTTGCACATCTGAATGCTTCGATCAAACAGAGCAAAAAGAGCGAAAATTTTTTCCTGACAGGGTATAATGCATTCCATAGAAAAACGACTTCAACCCGGCTGCGGTTCCGAACCGTTTAACAGGATGATCATTTTATAATCCAGACGGTTTGTATTGTTTAAAACCACTGTCGGAAAACGAGTCAGAAAGCAGCGAAATTTCGCATAGAGGACAAGATGAGAATTAACAGAATTGACATTAGTGTGGCCGTATTTTCAGGACTGGCCTGCCTGGGACTTCTTTGTGATATTCCGGTCTGGGCACTGTTTATCGGGTGGACCTGGTATGTCGTGCTCGGCAACAAACCTTCCGCATTCGGAAAAGTACTCCCGGCCATGGCAATGGGATATCTGATGGCAGGTGTTTCGGTCATTACCTATGAAGCCTTTCATTACAATATCTGGTCGCTGGTGATCGCAGTGGGCGTTACCTCGCTGATGCTGATGTATTCGTTCAAGATCCCGTTCTTTAACTGTTCGATGGCAGCCTTTAATGCCTATTCGTGCATGTTCGCAGGTTATTATACCGGCAGTTTTCCGGCATCAACCAATGTCGCTCTCTACGACATTAACAACGTGATCCGTGCGATCCTCTGGATTGCCATGGCCAATCTGATCGGGATGTGCATTGGCTGGCTGAGTACTTATATCGGTGAACTCGGGACAAAAAAAGACGAAGATCCTGAAGACTGATCTCCGTCTGCTTTTATCTGAAATTATTTTCCGAAACGTCCGCCTGTGGTGGGGTAGCCGTAAATTGAACCATCCTTGATCTTGATTTCATCTTCCCATGGAAGTTTATATTTACCGGCAGCCAGGTCTTTAATATAAGTCAGACCGGCATCACTTTCTCCACCCGGCTTGGCAACATATCCGCGGTGGCCCAGATTGTAAATGTTGTTTTCGAGGCCCCAGGTCTTTCGGGCATTATCGGCAAGCTGCGGATATATTTCACCCGTGACTATTTCGTAAGGATTGCGTTCGCCTTGTACCAGTGTAGTACCGTCGAAATTACAGATCTGTCCTTCACCGAAATAATAGAAAACATTATCGTAACCGGCCAGGTTTACAGAAATAGTGTACATCAGGTTCTGCCAGGCGTTGGAACGGTTGGTCAGAATCCACTGATCATTAACCTGGGTGCTGTATCCGGAAATTCGAATGTAACAGTTGCAACCCTTGTAAGCTGCTTCACGCGCCAGTTCCGGGATCATTCCGTCATGACAAATACAGACGGAAAGTTTTGATCCTCCCGGACCGTCACACACTGGCATGCCGAGATTTCCCGGATACCACGGTTCGATCGGATTCCACGGGAACAGCTTCCTGTATTTCAGGCAGATTTCTCCCTGCGGGTTAATAATGATCGCGGTATTATATGGATTCTTATCCGGATCTTCATTCCGTTCCATAATCGAGAAGACACCATAGACGCCTTCTTCCTGGCAGGCTTTCGCAAACGCATCTGTTTCCTTACCCGGAATATCACATAAAAATTCTTCTGTCAGCCATTTTTTAGTATTCAGCCCCTGGGTGCTGTACTCAGGGAAAATAATCAGTTCAACACCCGGATAACCCGCTTTTGTATTTTTAAGACAGGTGATGATTTTGTCGACCTGATTGTCAATGTCTGCTCTTGAATTCACGACCGGTGCAGGAAACTGAACCGCCGCAGCTAAAAATCCCATTGCTGGTTTACTCATACTGCCGATACTGCCCATTTTATATCCTCTCAATTCGCTGGAAATAAAATACTATAGTATTTTTGCATAAAAAAACGCCACCCGTTGTTTTCGGATGACGTCTTCGTCTCTTAATTAAGTGCCTTCAGTATATCACTTTCAGTAACGCAGTCAATTTCATACGCCTGTAATATTTTGATGTGCTTCTGCAATTATTAGATATTGTTACATAGCAGCGGGCTGAAGTATCGTTATGTGCTTTATGGTAAAATAGACAAAAATTACAAATGCACGAGGCTAACTTGAAAGACGAAACACTATGCCTGCACGCAGGCTATAAACCAGGCAATTCGGAACCAAGAGTGGTTCCGATTGTACAGAGTACGACTTACGTTTATGATTCCACTGATGATGTCGCCGCCGTTTTTGACGATCCGACTAAATCGCTGATCTACTCGCGTTTTGCCAACCCGACCGTCATGGCCGTGGAAGACAAGATTGCAGAGCTCGAAGGGGGAGTCGGCGCTATGTGCACGACATCAGGACAGGCGGCTTCTCTGCTGTCAATTCTGAACATCTGCCGGGCAGGAGACAGCTTCATCAGCAGCACCCAGATCTATGGCGGAACCATTAACCTGTTTGGTTTTACTCTGGAGAAAATGGGCATTGAATGTATTTTCGTACCGGAAGATGCCTCTGACGAAGAAATCGAAGCAGCCTTCAAGCCCAACACCAAAGCTGTATTCGGAGAAACCATCGCCAATCCGGCACTCTCGGTTTTTGACATCGAACGGTATGCCAATATCGCCCATAAACACGGGGTTCCGCTTATCGTAGACAATACATTTGCCACACCGATCCTGTGCAAGCCCTTTGATTTCGGAGCAGATATCGTGATCCACTCCACCAGCAAATATATGGACGGCCATGCCGTTCAGGTTGGCGGAGTTATTGTAGACAGCGGCAATTTTGACTGGAGCAACGGCAATTTTCCGGAACTGACCGAACCGGATGAATCCTACCACGGCCTGATCTATACTGAACAGTACGGGAAAATGGCTTATATCCTCAAAGCCAGAATGCAGCTGATGCGTGACTTCGGCTGTTATCCGGCAGCCAATTCTGCTTTCCTGCTCAATCTGGGGCTGGAAACCCTGGCGATCCGCATGAAGCAGTACTGCGAAAATGCGCAGACCGTTGCCGAGCATCTTGAAAAGAGTGACAAGATCGAAAGCATTACCTATCCCGGACTTCCCGGAGACAAGAACTACGCACTGGCTCAGAAGTACCTCAAGGGTGCCAGCGGAGTCATTTCCTTTGTCGTCAAAGGTGGCCGAGACAACGCCGTCCGTTTTATGGACGCACTGAAACTGGCTTCCAATGAAGTGCACGTAGCCGACATCCGCACCTGCGTTCTGAACCCGGCCAGTGAAACCCACAGACAGCTTACGGATGAACAGCTGGTCGCTGCCGGAATTGAACCCGGTATGGTCAGACTGAGTGTAGGCCTTGAAAATGTCGATGACATTATTGAAGATCTGGATCAGGCACTGGAAAAAGTTGTTTTATAAAATCACATTACGCTAAAAAAAGAAGCAGAAATTAATTTTCTGCTTCTTTTTTCGTATGAAACCATCAATTCTGATCAATCACTATATCTTACACAAAATTCATAATAAATCCCATAATGCATCCCAGCAGTCCGCCCAGCCAGACAATAGCGGAGAGTTCCTTGTGGACCAGTTCCATCAGCAGTTTTTCCATGTCTGCCGGTGAGTAGCTGTTAATCTGCTGTTCGATCAGGGCAGCCATGTTCAGCTCTTTGAGAACGCCGGCCAGATTGTTTTTGACCAGGTCGTGGTAGGAGTTGAGGATCCAGGCTTCGATTTTGGGGACATATTCGCTGTTATCTTTATAGATATCGGCAATTTTCATATCCAGCAGCTCACTGCCTTCATTCTGCAGGGCGTCAAAGATGATTTCAAAGCCCTGTGTTTCAATGGCGTTGTTGATCATCTGTGAGATTTTTTCTCCCATCATTTCCAGGATGCTGCCGGTTATGAAACGGGAGAGGGAAGGATTGTCTTCCGCGTGGGATTCGATTTCGTTCATAATGGCGCCGACTGAAATAGAACCGATGTCCATTTCCAGTGCTTTG
>JBMNSG010000103.1:0-8419 GCA_050945075.1 Eubacteriaceae bacterium
TTTCGTTTTTGAGGCGCTGTCTCGTTGACAGCTTATTTATTATATGACATTTCGTCATACTTGTCAAGGATTATTTTCAATATTTTTCATTTAATTGAAATTTATTTCAAAATCCTGACCAGTCGCTGTAAACGACTATTTTATATTGTACTGTGACCGGTTTGTTTTGTCAAGCAGTTTTATGAACCCGTTTTACAGGTCCCGGCCTCTGTGAAGTGCGAACAAGTCCTCCCGGTTTCATTCACTTCTCTGCCGCTGCTCCAGGACTGTGTCCTGTCTCAACCGATAATCCTATTATACAATTTTGTTAAATATTTGTCAATACCTTCTTTTAAAAATCCGAAACATTTTTCTGTGTCTTTCATCAGCCGGATTGCGTATCTTCTCTTATACGAGTTTCTGCGCAATGCAGCGTGGTGATAAGCACGTATCATGTTTCGGATTCAGAGGAAGACATCTCTGTCTTCGTGTTCAATTCAGTTTTTATTGACGCTGCCTGTTTTGAAGCAGCTTTATTAGTATAAGGGGTCAGCGACGCTTTGTCAACTATTTATTCTGCTATCCTGCGAATTTCTTTATCATCATCCACAACAGCTTCCATAAAGACATCCTCCAGGGAATCACCGTGAGTGAGATCTTCTATTTTACCAGAATCAATAATCCTGCCCTCTTTAATAATAGCAATTTTATTACATAGTTTTTCTGCTGTATCCAGTACATGGGTAGAGAAGAAAATCGCACTGCCCTGGTCACAGAGTTCGTGCATATACCGCTTCAATGTAATACTCGACTCCGGATCAAGACCGACAAAAGGTTCATCCAGAACCAGCAGTCTTGGTTTATGAATCAAAGCGCTGATCAGAGCCAGTTTCTGTTTCATTCCGTGAGAATAAGAGGAAATCAGATTTCCCAGATCTCCCGTCAGCTCAAAGGCATCCGCGTACTCTTTGATACGTTTTTCCCGTTCCTTCGAATCTATTTCAAAAATATCCGAGATAAAATTCAGATACTGTATTCCGGTAAGCTGGTCGTAAAGATCGGGGTTGTCTGGTAAGAAGGCTGTGATTCTTTTGGCCTCGAGCGGCTCTTTAACGATATTATGGCCGTCAATAGAAATTTCACCTTCTTCAAAGTCAATAATCCCGGTTACCGCTTTAATGGTTGTTGTTTTGCCAGCCCCGTTATGGCCGATAAAGCCATAAATATCTCCGGCTTCGACTTCGAGACTGATATGATCAACTGCCTTTTTTCCGCCCGGATAGGTCTTGCTCAGATTTTTTATGCTTAACATTATATTTTCTCCATGATTTGTATACCTGTTTCTTATTCCTGAACGTTTTAATAAATTGTCCGCAGATCCGTGTTTACGACTTTTCTGTAGAGAAGGCCTGTGACCACTGCAATCAGGACAAGAAAGATCAACATAGATACCGGGTAACTGAATCCGCTGAACAGATACCAGCATAGTACGCCGACTCCGGTTACTGCAAAATCGGATGCCATCGCAACCAGTACATTGCCACCCTGTTTAACAATTTCCGTTGCATTATCCCAGTCAAACGACGGGAATTTCAGATTGGCAGCAAGTCCCAGGAACGAAGTCATCACGCTGAGTGCCATCGGAATAATCAGATACCAGACGAAACCGGACCATCCGAATGCCAGCGCACATAGAACGGCCGACAACAGACAGCTCGGCAGCGCCAGAGACAGATTGAGCAATACTTTTGCCTGAAAAAGAAGTCCTGGTGAGACCGGGAGGCTGCGAACAATCCACCACTGTCTCCCTTCTATGGAAATCGAGGACGATGTCGTACTGGCAAGCATGGCCATAAAGCCCAGAATAACCGGTGTCAGCTGAGCCAGAACGGTCCGTATCATCCCATCCGGAATCTGTCCGTTCCCGATCATCAGCATCATTGTGATGCTGTAGATAATCATCATCAGATAACCGATAATCGTATTGGTAATATAAATCGGCGTCGAAACATAGCGCCGCAGCTCCATTTCATATAATGCACGAAGAGCGGTTTTTGATTTCTGCTGACTCATGACGAATTTCCTGCGCGCAGCATGAGCCGTCAATCTGCGGCAGATCGACGCATAATTTTTATCAATGATCCAGGCAAACAATGAAAAGACCACTATCGAAATCAGCAGAAACATGATCCAGGAGCCAGCGCTGCCAAACACGCCCTCAGAAAACATCATGCTTACGGGATACCAGACACTTACCTGACCAATCATATCCGTGCCGATATTCATCATCATCTCATCGGTAATCGACGGATTTAAAGCAGGCAACATCGAGATCAGGAATATCGCCATGATGAAGATGAGCGTAAATATGGCTGATGCGATGTTTTTCTGTTCCATCCGCGAGGACAATGAAGCAATCAGTGCGCCGATGATGGCTGCTGCGGTAACCGGAATCATGGGGACAAACAGTGTGCCGATACAGAACATGATCCAGTATCCGGCTCCCAGTTCCAGCCGGATCCCGCATACAACCCCTGCCGGAAGCATAAACAGCAGCGCCATCACCAGATTAATGCCGTAAAGGAACAACAGCCGGCTCCAGACAATGACACCCGGTTTTAAAGGCAGTGCGGCCAGCTTTTCATACGTTTTTTCATTAAACAGGGTGTTACCCGCGCGGAAAATTGAAAACAAAAAGACCAATGCGCTGGTAACCGTCATACAGTACGCAGGAACCACCCGGCCCATCCCGGAATTACAAAGCTGTACCGCCATACTGGTCATGTAGATGATCATCAGAATCGCCAGGTAGATAAAAGCAAAGAGCATAACCCGGATCTGATTTTTCTTTTTCTTCTCTTTTGAAAACCGGAGCACGTTGATGCCCAGGAATCTGGAGAATTCAATTTTTAACAGTTCAACTGTCTGCTGATAAGCCGTCATGTCTTTGTGCCTCTGTTTCTTTGTTCGGTTGATGCGAATCCGTCCCGCTCTGATCATCGTTATTCTTTTCTGCATGATTAACAGATGAACCAGACGTGATCGTCGGGGAAGAAATAATGGTCATCATTCGTTCTTTTCTGCCATTTCCTGGTTTGTTGTTTAAGTAGGGTTCGATCAGTTTCTGGTATCCCATGGCAATATCCATGAATTCTTCTTCATTGATCAACAGTGTCGCTGAAGAGAGACAAATCACAGCTTTCACAGGATCGACAACCGGATTTTCTTCGAAATAATGATCAAAGGACGCTAAAATCGACAGCAGCGCCTGCTTGATCAGCTGCTCTCCCTCCTGCTGCCCCACGTCTTTCCCAAATTCCATATTCATGGCATAGGTTTTCTCCACGGTTCCCCGTACCGGCGTCTCGCTGATCACCTCAAGTACGCCCGCATCAAGCAGGATTTTTATATTGCGGTAGATGCTAGCCTGGCTGACATCGCTCAGATCACTTCCGATTTCTGTGGCCGTTCCATGCTGATGAAGCATCATAAATTGTATGATGCGCATCCTGGTCGGGTTCATGATCAGATCCGTTAATTCCTTTTCCATTATTTTCCTCCCGCTTTTGATTTCTTATTATTCTCATCTCTGCGTTTATTCTTATCTATTATATTATTCTCATGGTTGAGAATAGTCAAGCATATAACTATTTATTTACCTCTGTTTTTCGATACGCAGCTATTATTAAGAATGTTTATGTCAGGTTTCCAAATATTCTGTTATTTCATAATAAAAAAGACACCTCACGGTGTCTTTTCTTAAATAACATAGTCTCCAACGTCTTCCTCACGGATCAGATCTTCGATACTGATCCCTTCAAGGAAGCTGTCAACCATTGTATTGAGTTGTGTCCACATCGGCAGCGTTTTACAGCTGGACGCACGCGGACAGGTATTGGGTTCGCATTCCAGACAACTGACCGGAGCCAGTGTTTTTTCTGTTACCTTGAGAATACTGCCTACCGAGTAATCGCTCGGAGACCGATTGAGTTTATAGCCTCCGCCTTTTCCGTGCAGGGCTGTAATCAGTCCTGACTTGGAAAGAAGCGTCATGATACTCTCGAGATATTTTTTTGAAATTTCCTGTCGTTCAGCGATATCCTTTAGTGGAATATACTCACCCGTATTATTTTCGGCCAGATCGATCATCACGCGCAGGGCGTAACGGCCTTTTGTCGATACCATCATTATGAGCCTCCATCATTGATCCTTCCGAACGGCTGTTACACCTGGAAATTCAGACTGTCATTCAGCAACAAACTGCGGATTCGACAGATAACGGTCACCTGTATCCGGGAAAAGCACGACAATGTTTTTGCCTGCATTTTCAGGACGATTGGCAAGTTCTGCCGCAGCAGCCAGCGCCGCTCCTGAAGAGATTCCGATCAGTACACCTTCTGCTCTGCTGACATCCTGTGCTGCCTTAAAGGCATCTTCATTGCTGACAGGAATGATTTCATCATAAATTTTTGTGTTCAGAACATCTGGTACGAAGCCGGCACCGATTCCCTGAATCTTATGGCTGCCGGATTTTCCCTGTGAAAGCACCGGAGAAGAAGCCGGTTCGACGGCAATAATCTTAACATCCGGATTCTTTTCTTTCAGGTATTCACCCACGCCTGTCAGAGTTCCGCCTGTACCGACACCTGCAACAAAGAAATCGACGTTTCCATCGGTATCTTCCCAGATTTCCGGTCCAGTGGTTTTGCGGTGTGCTTCCGGATTGGCAGGATTGACAAACTGTCCCGGGATATAGCTGTCCGGAATTTCCTTCGCCAGTTCATCTGCTTTGGCAATTGCACCCTTCATGCCCTTTGCACCTTCTGTCAACACCAGTTCTGCCCCATATGCCTTCATAAGCAGACGGCGTTCAACAGACATGGTTTCAGGCATTACGATAATAATTCTGTAACCTCTGGCAGCTGCGACCGAAGCCAGGCCGATCCCTGTATTTCCGGAAGTCGGTTCAATAATCACAGAACCGGGCTTAAGCAGCCCCTTCTTTTCTGCATCATCAATCATGGCTTTGGCGATTCTGTCTTTCACGGAACCCGCCGGATTGAAATATTCCAGTTTTCCCAGAACTGTCGCGCCGAGATTTTTTTCCTTTTCGTAATTGGATAATTCCAACAGCGGTGTGTTTCCGATCAGTTCATCTGCAGATTTGTAAATTTTCGACATTTTCTTCCCCTTCTGATTGAATTTGTTCCGATTCAATTTGAAATATATTATTTGCGATCACGCCGGGGTTTCAGTCTGATGATTAAATTGTATCACCAGACTGCTATCCCTAACGTATTGATTCCGTGTTTTTACTTAACCGCTTCAAAGCCATGCTGCAGATCGGCGATAATGTCATCGATATGTTCGGTTCCGATTGACAGTCTGACAGTAGTCGGCTTGATTCCGCTCGAGAGCAGTTCTTCTTCTGACAGCTGCGAATGCGTTGTAGAAGCCGGATGAATAACCAGTGACTTCACATCTGCAACATTGGCCAGCAATGAGAACAATTCCAGACTTTCCGTAAATTTCTTCGCAGTTTCTGCATCGCCTTTAATTTCAAAGGTAAAGATTGATGCGCCGCCGTTCGGGAAATAACGGTTGTACAATTCCAGTTCATGACCGGAAGCCAGAGACGGATGATTGACTTTTTCTACCTGCGGATGATTCTTCAGGAAATCGACAACCTTCAGTGCATTTTCTACATGACGTTCTACCCGCAGTGACAGAGTTTCCAGACCCTGCAGAAGCAGGAATGAGTTGAAAGGAGAAATAACAGCTCCTTCATCTCTCATGATCGTTGTTCTCAGCTTGGTAATATAAGCCTGATCACCGCAGGCATCTGCAAAAACAATCCCGTGATAGGACGGATTCGGTTCGGAAATACCCGGGAATTTTTCATTCTGTGTCCAGTCAAATTTACCCGAGTCAATAACAACACCGCCCATTACTGTTCCGTGTCCGCCGATGAATTTTGTCGCTGAGTGAACCACGACATCGGCACCATGTTCAATCGGACGCAGCAGATAAGGTGTGGCAAAGGTGTTATCGACGATAAGCGGAATTCCGTGTCTATGAGCGATCGCCGCAATCCGTTCGATATCGATCACATCCGAATTCGGATTTCCCAGTGTTTCCGCATAAAGCAGTTTGGTATTATCCTGAATCGCTGCTTCGAAATTAACCGGATTTGACGGATCAACAAAGGTTACATCCAGGCCCTGATCTTTCAACGTATTGGCAAACAGATTATAGGTTCCGCCGTATAAGTCCGCAGAAGAAACGATATGATCGCCCGCTTTTGTAATATTCTGTACAGCATAGGTAATCGCCGCAGAACCGGAAGCCGTAGCCAGAGCTCCGACGCCGCCTTCAAGAGCAGCAATCCTTTTTTCAAAAACGTCTGAAGTAGGATTCATCAGACGAGTATAAATGTTCCCGCCTTCTGTCAGTCCGAAACGTCCGGCTGCCTGAGCAGAATCTTTAAAGACATACGATGTTGTCGCATAAATCGGAACCGCTCTTGAATCAGTTGCCGGATCCGGCTGTTCCTGTCCTACATGTAGCTGCAATGTTTCAAATTTATAATGACTCATTCTGTTTTCCTCTTATTTTAGATTTTATTCGTTCTGATAACATCAGTTATTTTCATTTATCGTCGTCAGATTATTAAGCAGTTATCTTCGTCTTAAAGCGGAATCCAGAATCACATTCGTCCGTTCCTGTAGTTGATTCGAAGTAATAATTCAAAGAGAATACTCATATTTACCTACCAATCTTATGTGTTGATAGTAGTTTACGCCAACCAACCCTGCGGGTCAATAGGTAAATAGAAAAAAGAACGTTCTAAAATTCAAACAATACACTAAAACCAATCGGCAGACCCACCTGATTCATATCATCTCTTTCGAAAAAGAGACTCAGTGATCCAGATATTTCTTCAGTAGTGCATAAGAAACACTACCCTCCGGATGTACCATATCAATGGCATCATCAGCCGGGACCCACATCGCCTGGTCCACTTCATCTGACAGATTAAAATCATGATCCTCTGTAGAAGCGATAAACCCGATCATCAGCATATCCTTTTTACCAAACCAGTAAGTCCCTGCAAATTTAAGATCCTGAACCCGAAGACCCGTTTCCTCAAGAATCTCACGACGAGCCGTAAGCTCCGCCGTTTCCCCCGGTTTCATATAACCCGAAACCAGATTCATATATTTAGCCGAGATATAATTCTGCCTGAGCAAAACCGCCTCCCCGGCAGTATTCACAACCAGCGCGATAATGCATGAAGAAAACATATCAAAAAGAGGAATATCGCAGTTCGTACAATAGGGAACCATCCCCTCGTCACCAATCTCTCTTTTTACCAGCGTTTCGCCGCAATGCGGACAATAATGAAATTCCAATAAATTCCCCCGTAAAAATTTAATATCCATCTCTGTTTATAATGACAGATTCAGTTTAACAAAAGTCCAGCCTATCCGCGAATGACAACAGGTAGAAGCCGAAAGAAAGAAATCCGGAAAAGCTTGCTTTCAGAGGATTTCTGACTGAGGGTTCGACCGCGGAACGCGACTGAGCGCAGCGTAAGCGGAGCGAAGGACCTGTTGTTCATCACTATACTCACGTCCTAGTACATTCATAAAACATAACAATGACACAGACAGCTTTACTACCACTAAAGTAGAATCATTCTTCATCATTTTTATGTATTTTATATCATCGTTTCGGACATTTTTATACGATCATACGAACCAGTTTCAAAGCCCTATTCATTTCTCTTCTTTCTTAGTCAGTATTGCTCCAACTGTCAGATCAAAACTTCGGCCGAACTATCCGTGAATGACAACAGGAAAAAGTGAATCAAGAGGATAAAAGAAAGCTTGCTTTCTAAGATACTCTTGATTTTACTTTTTACGCGGAACGCGACGAGTACAGCGTAGCTGTACGAGTCCTGTTGTCCAACACTTACCCCGAGCCACTAAAAGCTTGCTTCCAGAGAGCCATATCGTGAGACCCCGTCCGCGGAGCGAAGGACCTGTTGTTCATCACCACACTTACAGCCAGGCACTGAAATTTCACCCCCGGTGAAATTTCTTCCTTTCCATAAAAAGCACAGCAATGTCACAAACCACCTAACACCCGTTAAGAATCAAGCCCACCACATACGGAATCACTTACCACCCATCAGACCGGCAGGCGAAGACTGGTTTTTCAGGAAGGCGAAGCGCAAACTCGTTTCCGGCGACGGCTGACTGAAAACCAGGATTCAGGGAGGCGCGAAAAGCGCCTGCCTGCCGGTCCATCCTCTTTTTTCACAATCACTGTATTCGATTACTTCCAGACAATAAAAAAAGCCCTGCAACGTTCTATCCTTCCACTTCGTTACCAAAGCAGTACTTTCGACGCTAGAAGACTTCACTTTCAGGTTCGG
>JBMNSG010000104.1:0-8362 GCA_050945075.1 Eubacteriaceae bacterium
GAAGCAATTCATATGTTTTGATCTGCTGCAGTCTCTGCACGCAAAAAGCAGGTTAAAAGCAGGTTAAATTAGAGAAAATAAAAAACCGCACTTCCGTAGAAGTGCGGTATATTCAGCTAATGGAGCCCTTTGCCGGATTTGAACCGGCGACCCCCACCTTACCATGGTGGTGCTCTACCTGCTGAGCTAAAAGGGCTAATGGTGGGAGAAGATGGATTCGAACCATCGTAGGACGAGCCAACGGATTTACAGTCCGCCCCCTTTAACCACTCGGGCATTCTCCCCTGCTGTCATCAGCTTTTATAGTATACTGGATTGCCAATGCCTCTGTCAATCTTTTTTAAGAATTATTTTACTGTTTTTTGTTACTGCTGCCCCGGTTCGGTCTGTTCCGCTTTTTCTTTTTCGCACGCTGCCGTCGTTTCTGGCTTTTGGACAGTTCCTTTTCCGTCGGAGCTCCAGGCACTCTGGCCTCAGCAGCATGGCGGGCTTTTTTCAGGCCTTCTTCCTGCTTCAGAGCCTTTCTGGCTTTGATTTCGGCTTTACGGCCATCCTCAGCCCCAGAAGCTGTCTCACCGGCAGACCGGGCGGCTTCCGGTTTGCTTCCGCGGCGAATGGCTTCGATTGTACCCTTCTGTTCATCTGCCAGATGCTCGACAATCCGGTTGTCACCGCTGCCGTTGCCTGAACGGGCGCGGGCATGCTTCTTTTCTTCAGACTCAAGCTCGGCCAGAAATTCCAGACTGGTCATTCTTTCTGCGCCGGTCATGAGCGCCATTTTCTGAATCGCGCCGTCAGAGGTGACGGCAATCTTGCGATTCAGTTTCGGAAGACGGTATAAATAACGTTCAATATAGGAATCCGCTGTCTGATCTTTGTTGGTGTAGACGACGCGGATCCCTGAAATTATCTTTTCGGTCAGCGGCTGATCTCTGATCCAGGCATCAAAAACCAGTGTTGTATCATACTCGTGGAGCGCAGAGTAGTTGGCGCAGCGGTTAATCAGCTGCTCCCGTTCCTGCTCCAGATGAGCCGGCGCTTCACCGAGCAGACCGGCTTTCGCATGAATAACGTTGTAGCCGTCTATGACCAGATACTGCTTCATTTGGTGTCAGTATGTCTCTGTCTGGCCGCTTCTGCCATAATGACTGCACCCGCACAGGAGACATTGAGTGAATCGACCTTACCGTAAACCGGAATGGAGACGGAAAAATCACATTTCTTCTTCAGGTTAGGCGACAGGCCCTTGCCTTCAGCACCCAGTATAATAACCGTTTTTCCTTTAAGATTGGATTGATAGTAAGGCTGTCCGTCCATATCCGCTCCGGCAACCCAATATCCCTGTTCCTTCAGATATTCGACCGTCTGGGTAAGATTGGTGACCTTGATAAGCGGTGTATGGGCAGCCGCTCCTGAACTGGCCTTGACTGCGGTCGGCGAAAGTCCTGCAGAACGTCTTGCCGGGAAGATTACACCGGCTGCACCGCAGACATTGGCGTCTCTGATAACAGCTCCGAAATTATGAGGATCGGTAATATGATCCATAATAACAAAGAACGGTTCTGCTTCCCCGCGGGATGCTCCTTCTACTGTCTTTTCCAGATCTGCGTACGGGAACGGCGCCAGCATCGCAGCCACACCCTGATGCGGCAGTCCATCGGCCAGATTTTCCAGCTGCTGTTTTTCTACACTCTGAACAACCAGCTTCTGCTTTTTGGCCCGTTCGGTCAGATCCTTTAAAACATGATCTGAATTGTCCTTGAGCACCAGAAGCTTTTCAATCTGCAGATCACTTCTGAGGGCTTCAAGAACCGGATTCTTACCGACTACAACAAATTCGGAACGATCTTCATAATCGTCCGCATTGCGTCTGGCATCAGGACGGACGCCCGGAGCTGATCTCCTGGCTGCTGTCGAAGGACTGAAGCGCTTGCGGCGGTCTGCGGATGTACCTCTGTCCGGGGCCGGGCTGCCGCTGCGGCGGTCATCCCGCCTGCGTTCCGTGCGTTCCGGTTCTCCTTCGTCCCGGCGTCTGCGGGGACCGCCCTTCATATAGGCTCCGGAGCCTTTGGCAGAGCCTGTCGTCTTCTTCGACGTTTTTCTGATATTCTTTTTTGTATTTTTCATATTGCTTCCTTCCGATTCTCTACTGTCCGTTATCCTGTTTACCGGTGCCTGTTACTGCTTCCTTCTCCGGAGCTCCGCTTTCCGGCAAATCTCCCTCCGGAACAGCATCTGTCTGCGGACGCGGTTTCCTGCGCGGCGGCAGCGGTCCGAAGTATTCATAAAAGTAGGTTTTGATGGTACTGTTATAAATTTTCCGGTTCCTTGTGGCTTTTTCTCCAAACACCTTCTGGAAATCAGGATAGGCTGTGATGATGAAATAGCTCCAGTCATCAAGGCTTCTGAATACTTTTCCCATTTCCACATACAAAGGCCTGAGGGTCTTGACCTCGCCAATCCGTTCCCCGTAAGGCGGGTTGGTGACGATCACGCCGTATTTCTTTTTGGTTACAATGTTCTTCAGGTCGATGCGCTGAAACGCCACATAATCGGTCACTCCGGCTTTTTCAGCATTGGTGCGGGCCTGCTTGAGCGAGCGGGCGTCAATATCCGAGCCGATGACTCTGAAGCTCAGATCGTTTTCCGCAGCCTTTGCATTTCTGCGGGCCTGTTCCCACTGTCCCGGATAGAACATGGGCCAGGTTTCACTGATAAACTGCTTCTGCAGCCCCGGGGCCATATTTTTCCCGATCATGGCTGCTTCAATCACGATCGTTCCGGATCCGCACATGGGATCGAGAAACGGCCGTGACGGATTCCATCGTGAGAGCATAACCAGTGCTGCCGCGATCGTTTCCTTGATCGGCGCTTCATTCCCGTACTGACGGTAGCCGCGCTTATGCAGCCCGCTGCCGCTGGTATCAATGGAAAGAGTGACCATATCCTTGAGAATACGGATCTGAATCGGGAAACCCGGTCCGGTTTCCGGTAATACTCTGGTTTTGTAAGCCGCCATCAGCTTGTCGGCCACTGCTTTCTTGACGATCCTCTGTCCGTCCGACTTGCTGAAAAGCTTTGATTTGACGCTGGTGATTTTAGCGGCTGGAAAAGCCGCCTTTGCCGGAATGAATTTCTGCCAGGGCAGTGCTTTTGTCTTTTCGTAGAGCTCGTCAAAGGTTTCCGCCTTGAATTCTCCTACCTTTAAAAGCACCCGGTCCGCACATCGGAGCCAGAGATTGGTTTCGATAATCGCTTCCGGTCCGCCGCTGAAATAAACTCTTCCGTTTTCTGTTGATTCGATCGTGTAGCCCAGATCTGTAAGCTCCCGTTTTACGAGACTTTCCAGACCAAAGGCTGCCGTCGCAATTAGTTGAAATTCATTTTTCATAATTATGATTTACCCATCGGCACCGCTTAAAGGCGCCATTCTCTACAACAACACGAATAAAATGACAGGTCCGTCTTTCAAAATGATATACTGGCAAGTAAGCTTAATCAGGAGGCATCACCTATGAGCAACACCACACAGACTACAGATAAAGCAAGAGCACATCTTTCTAAATACGGCCTTGACGAACGAATCCTTGAATTTGACGTATCCTCGGCCACTGTCGAACTGGCTGCACAAGCAGCCGGCACCAGCCCGGAACGCATCGCCAAATCACTGACCTTCCTTGCAGACGGAAAACCCATCATGATTGTCGTAGCAGGCGACGGCCGTGTCGACAACAAAAAATTCAAAGCACAGTTCGGCACCAAAGCCAAAATGATCCCTGCAGACCAGGTTTTCGATCTTGTCGGCTATGATGTCGGCGGCGTATGTCCTTTTGATGTGAACGAAGGCGTACCGGTTTATCTGGACGAATCGCTCCGGCGTTTTGAAACGGTCTACCCTGCTGCCGGTACTTCCAGCAGTGCCGTGGAACTGAGCTGTGAGGAACTCGAGCTTGCCAGCGGTGCTGCCGGATGGGTGGATATCGCAAAGCTTCCCCAGTAACAGGTCAGACGTCCGGATTCAATTTCCGTCCGGATTCAATTTTCCGATATTTCTAAAAAAAGGTACAGGCAGTTCCTGTACCTTTTATTTTACTCTGAATTGTATCAGTGAAACGTTATATTAATCCTCTTCTCCGAAAAGACGGGGCTTTTCATCGCGTCCGAACACCATGAAGCCCGAAGCACCGGTTTCCTGAGCATGCTGGAGCTGTTTTCCGAATTTCTTCTTCTGCTGGGTCATGATCACCCGGTATCCATCCGCTTTGAGGCTGTCAGCCGTCTTCAGAACCGCCGGCATATCGTCGCTGAGACTGTAGAAAAGGACAATGCTCTTTTCCTCATCGGATATTCTGCGTCCTTCGTCTTCGAGTATACCGATGATGCGTTCAAAGCCAATCGAGAATCCGACGGCCGGTACACTCTGTTTGGAGGTTTTGCCGATCATTTCATCATAACGGCCGCCGCCGCCCACGGAATAACCGTAAGGGCCGTAGCTGACTTCAAATACGGGGCCTGTGTAGTAGCCCATGCCGCGAATAAGCGAAAAGTCGAAAACAGCCTGATAGTCACCGCCGGATGATGCGTTGGCAGTCTCCACCAGAAGTTTTAAATCTGCCACAGCATCCGGAAGGCCGGTCGCCTGTGCTACATTGTCGAGCGTCATGGACGCCGCTTCTGTAACCAGTGCGGAAGCGTCCTGCTGAGACAGATCCGCAAATTTTTCCGTCAGCTCCGCAGCCACGCCTTCTGGTCCGATCTTGTCCATTTTGTCCAGGACAATACAGACGGAAGGGATCTGAGCTCCGGTAAATCCTCTGCTTTCAAGAAAAGCGTTAAGCAGTTTCCTGTCATTGATTTTGATCGTGAAATCCTTGAATCCCAGAGCCTTGAGCGCTTCTCCTGTTGTGTGAATCAGTTCGATTTCGGCGCCGATACTCGGATCCCCGATAATGTCTATATCACACTGCTTGAAGCTTCTGAAACGTCCCTTCTGCGGACGTTCCGCCCGGAATACGTTCCCGATCTGAACCGCCTTGAACGGCAGCGGCAGTTTTTCCTTATTATTGGAAAAATAACGGGACAGCGGCAGCGTTAAATCAAAACGCAGTCCTGTATCACAGAGATCTCTGGGCTGTGAATCCCCGGCTGGTCTGAACTTGTCCCCGCGTTTTAAGACGGTAAACAGCATTTTCAGGTTTTCGCCGCCTTCACTGCCCAGCAGCAGGTCAATGTCTTCAAGGACCGGTGTTTCGATCTGTTCAAAGCCGGCATTCCTGTAGGTGTCGGAAATGATCTGTTCGGCACGATTTCTCAGAGCCATTTCCTCCGGCAGAATGTCGCGGGTTCCGCGAACCGGTTTGGCGCTGTGGATACTCATACCAGTTTGACCTTTTTATGAATCTTCTTGCCCTTCTGAAGCAGAAGCTCGCCGTCCGTGAAATCAGCAGGTGTGAAAACCTGAGCGATATCCGTGACTTTTTTCCCGTCTGCGGAAATACCGTTCTGCTGAACCAGACGTCTGCCTTCACTCTTGGAAGCGATCATCCCGGCTGCATCGAGCAGAGCCAGAATATCGAGTCCGTCTCCGAGTGTTTCCGCACTCAGTTCGACTGTCGGAACATCGGCAGAATCCGGACCGCCCTTAAACAGCGCGCGGGAAGCATCCTGTGCCTTCTGCGCTTCTTCTTCGCCGTGAATCATGCGCGTGACTTCAAATGCCAGTGTTTCCTTGGCTGTATTAATCTGTTCGTCCTTGAGGCTGCCCAGACGATGGACTTCTTCCATGGGCAGGAAGGTCAGCAGTGCCAGACATTTTTCAACATCAGCGTCCGCAATGTTTCTCCAGTACTGGTAGAACTCGTAGGGGCTGGTTTTTTCTGCATCGAGCCAGAGTGCGCCCTTTGCGGTTTTACCCATCTTGATGCCTTCAGATGTGGTGAGCAGTGAGAAAGTCATGCCGTAGACACTGTCTCCGGTTTTCTTTCTGGTGAGATCCACACCGGCAATAATATTGGACCACTGATCATTGCCGCCGAATTCCATCATCACGCCGTAATCCTGATGCAGGCGGTAGAAATCGTAAGCCTGGAGCAGCATGTAATTGAATTCGAGGAAAGTCAGCCCTTTTTCCATTCTGTTTTTGTAGCATTCCGCAGCCAGCATCTGATTCACTGAAAAATGTCTGCCGATGTCACGGATAAAGCTGATGTAGTTCAGATCCAGGATCCAGTCCGCATTATTGACCATCAGTGCCCGGTCGTCTTCGAAGGTCAGGAACTTTTCAAATACCTTCTTGAACTTTTCGCCGTTTTCAGCGATTCGTTCCTGTGTCATGACCTGACGCATATCGGTCCGTCCGGACGGATCTCCGATCATGGTCGTCCCGCCGCCGATGAGGGCAACCGGGATGTGGCCGGCCCGCTGCATATGAGCCATAACCATGATCTGGATAAAGTGCCCGATATGCAGAGAATCCGCGGTCGGGTCAAATCCGATATAAAATTTAACAGGGCCGCTTTCGAGAAGCTCCCTGATTTCGTCCTCGTGTGTGCACTGTTCTAAATATCCGCGCTCTTTAAGCGTATCGAATACACTCATTCCAATTCTCCTGTATGTGTTGATTAAATTTTCCGCCTGCCGTAACCAGAGCAGCCCGCTGCTGCCTGTCGGAAATAAAGCGGAACAATACTGAATATTAATTTTATCAGATAGAAGCCTCTATTTTCAATAGTACCTGCGCGTCCATCTATGGTAGACTATAGTTTATGGAATCATGCGGATTCCGCAATATCACAGGCTTTAATGCCGGAAAGGAGAAGCATGTTCATCTACATCGCACTGATACTCGCAGGTCTGGTTATTGACCAGCTTACGAAGTCTCTGGCCGTCTGGTTCCTGTCCGATGTGACGACTGTGCCTCTGATTCCAAAGGTTTTTCACCTGACTTATATAGAAAATCCGGGAATCGCATTCAGTTTTCTCTCCGGTAAACAGGGATTCATTATCACCATTACTGCAATCTGCATTGCGGCGCTGTGCTATGTTTTATATATCCTGCCTAAAAACAAAAAATGGGTGATCCCGAATATCGGTATTTCCCTGATTATATCCGGAGCCGCCGGCAATCTGGTTGACAGAATCAGCCATTCCTACGTGATCGATTTTATTGATTTCAGAATCATCGGCTTTCCGATCTTTAATTTTGCAGATATTATGGTCTGCGTGGGCGCGTTTATGATTATCATAACGCTGCTGCAGAATAAAAAGCTTTTTGAAAAAACTCCGGAGGAGAAAACGAACCCACCGGTAAAACCGAAAAGTGCAAAAAAGAAAAAGCCTCAGGCAGCCGCCAAACCGAAAAAGCCGCTTTCTTCTGAAGCCCAGGCACATGTGGACGGTATAAAAGTCCGCAGAGAGCGCCCCAATTACAATATTGAACCACAGGTCAGGACACAGGTAACCCGTCTGGCACCGCATAATCCGAAAATTGATTTTTATCCGACACCGCCCAATGACGGAAAAGGAGACCGCAAGAATACCAAGAATCTTGACAGTCTGAAAAGCATACAGAAACAACAAAAAAACAGGGATCGATAATCCCTGTTTTTTTATTACTCGGATTCTCTGGGCTGCATTTTGCCCGGTTCCTTGATTTCGGGTTCCGTTTCAAGAACCTGAATCATATCCCGTTCGGTAATTTCGATATGTTCGGCCGCTGTTTCCGAAGCAGCCTGCGGAATGCCTTTTTCCACAAATTCGATAATACTTTCATGCTGGCCGATAAGCGGATCCTTATCGGTGACCTTGTGAACATATTCGACACGAATTCGCTGCATCTGTTCCCTGAGAGAATTGGTCATCTGCGAGAGCTTCTTGTTGCCGGAACTGTCGTAAAGGACATCATGAAAGCGGATATCGCTTTCGATGATCTTTTCTTCATCGTTGGCGCGCAGTGCATCTTCAAACTCCTGATTGGCAGCCTTAAGCTCTTCAATCTGTTCGTCTGTCGCATTTTTTGCCGCCAGCTCTGCAGCCAGTGCTTCCAGAGCCCGTCTGATTTCCATCATTTCTTCGAGATCGTCAATCGTAAGCGGTGTGACATAGGCTCCCTTGCGGGCGACCATTTTCACCAGGCCTTCGAGTTCCAGCTTCCGGATTGATTCGCGTACCGGAGTTCTTGAAACACCCAGTTCCTGAGCAAGCTGAACTTCCATCAGTCTCTGTCCGGGCTTCAAATCTCCGCGTACGATCGCGTTCCGGATCGTATCAAAAACAATTTCTCTGAGTGGTTTGCATGAATTCGCATCCAGTGTCAGATGAGTTCCATTCTCCATTATCTAATCCGCTTAATATATATACAAGA
>JBMNSG010000105.1:0-8306 GCA_050945075.1 Eubacteriaceae bacterium
ATATGGATTGTATCCTCTGCCGCCTGAATTCCGGTGAGATCAGGCTTACCGAGCATACCGATGCCAGATGGCTGGCCGGGAATGAGCTTTTTACAGTAGACTGGCTGCCGGCGGATATTGAACTGAACCGGAAGCTGGAAAAGATGATGGCATAGATGGCATAGAAAAACGGCTGTACAAATTGTACAGCCGTTTGTTTTTTATCCAACTCGTGTAATCATGGGCAGAATGTCGTCTGAAACGGCCTTTACTGGTTCCCGGGGTGAGTCAATCGAATCGCCTGAAAACAGATGCCTGAGTAGTTCGGCGTACTGTTCCGGGAATTTGAGTGAAAGCTCTCCGTGCTTGAGTCCCCTCGCTATATAAAGGCTGCTGTGCGGGATGGTGTCGTTGAGGAGATGAGCGGATTTAAGGACCGCATTGTTTTCTTTTTCTCCTGCTATGATCAGCACTCTGGCATGAGTTTTGGTAATTCCATTCTGCAGATGAAAATTGAGGTTTGACATGGTCATATTCTTCAGAGATTCTTCTGTGATACAGCGGCTGTCGTCAAAATAGCGTTCAAACATTTCTTCCGGCAGATTCAGTGCCTTCGCCTGCATTTTGGCAAACCAGCGCTGGCGTACCAGTCCGATGCTTTTTCCTACAATCGGTGTAATCAGTCTGCATGCCCCTGTCTTTGAGGGACAGGCAAGTCCGCTTTCAAAAACAGCATACTCTGCAATCTCCGGGTCCAGCGACAGAACTTCTGCCGCGATCTGGGCACCGATTGACAGTCCTGCTACGGCATAAACATGACCGTTGCAGCGTTTATTGATAAAGCACAGCAGATGCTGTGCGGATTCTTCGATACTCTGGAAACATTCGTTTCCGGCTTCTCCGTGGCCTTCGATGATGGGTGTAATGATATGATAATCTTTTTTAAAATACTGAATCACTTCCCGAAGTGACCACCAGGACAATCCGCCGCCGTGAAGAAATATAACCGTCGGATTCTCCGAATCTCCAAATTCTCTGAATTTCATTTTATAATTATCTGCAAGCCTGGTTCCGGATTCCTGACTCCGGAGACTGCGATGCATATTCCTCGCTTCTTAATAATTCTTAATCCGTTATATATGATACTACAATCTTACTATAAATCAACAGCAATAATTTGACTGGTATGCAGACTGCATTTCAGCCTCATCTGACATCGATATTGCGCAGGTATTCGCTTTTAAACGGTACTCTGCCGGCCAGGGCCGCATCCAGTTGTTTTTTCATGGCGGGAATGTCCCGGTTCAATGTTCCGGCAAGGTTCACATAATTGGAAACATGATTGGCGCGGAAGACTGTCCCCTCTGAATCGAGATGGTCCAGCATCAGCCTTGTTTCAGCAGCAATCTGCTCCGGTGTAAGCATGGTAAACTTTCCTTGGGCTACTTCTTTTACCATTGGCGCCTGCCCTTCTACACGAAAGGTCAGTAAACCGATATAATCGGGCTTCATAGCCGAGAGAGCCTGTCCGGTGGCAATCGCATGCTCCTGCCAGCGTTTTGTGCCTCCTATGCCGCTTATTGCAGTTACAGACACTTTAATTCCTGCTTCTTTGAGCATTTGACCGGCTTTTACGATTTCTGCGGCCGTATTCCCCTTATTGATATGCCGGAGGACTTCATCGTCTCCGGATTCAAGGCCCAGATAGGCCAGCGTGAGCCCTCTGTCCTTCAGGTCCTTCAGCTGTTCCGGTGTTTTGTTCAAAACGCTTTTGGGGCTGGCATAGCAGCTGATCCGCTCTGCCTCCGGATAGATACGTCTGATGCCGTCCAGCAGCCCGGCCATTTGTTTGTAAGGGATTATCAGCGCGTCGCCGTCTGCCAGAAAAATTCTGCGTACCGGCCCGGTGATTTCACGCGCTTCTGCAAAGTCACCCAGAATCTCTTTATTGGTCCGGATTCTGAATGCTTTTTCTTTATACATATCACAGAAACGGCATTTGTTATGTGAACAGCCCAGAGTTGCCTGAATGATCAGGCTGCGGGCTTCGCTGGGCGGCCTGAAAACTCTTCCTGTATATTCCATAATTGCTTCCTGTTTCTTTCATTATTTCAGCAACTGAAAGAAGCCGGGAAAACCCCGGCTTTATTTGATCTCATATTTGAACGGTATTTGAACGGGCACGGTTGTTAGTTATACCCGGACAATCTGTATTTATTCTTCGCTCTGTCCGCCCTGCTGGCTTTTCAGTGCTTTGAGAATGTCAGAAAGCTCCTGCTGTTCTGTAGCATCGGCTTCTTCTACTTCTTCCAGTGTTTTGGCTTCATCTGCTCCCTTTGAAAGCTTGACCAGTTCGATCTGATTTTCAAAAAGCTGGTTCTGGAGATCCAGGATAGACTTTCTGTTGGCGTCATTTTCGTCCTTGGATTCTTTGAGCTTTTCACGATACTGGTTGAGCAGTTCATTCTTTTCATTGAGCTGCTTGTCCAGCTGGGTATGGGTTTCCTGAAGGTCAGCCACCTGTTTCTTCAGCGCATCAATTTTTGTGTCGTATTCCCGGCCCTGTTCATTCTTTTCTTTATCAAGAGCCGTCACTTTGTCTTCGAGCGTCTGATAGCGTGCAGATTCCTGGTTGCGTTCTTCACTCAGTTCGCTCATCTGGTCCTGCGTATTGAAAAGCTGTTCGGTGATATTCATGCAGCCAAGGATGGCAATACGAATATGGTTGATGAACTGATTATGTTCCTTGATCTTTGCCAGTTCACTGTTTACATATTCCTCAATCCGGATCAGAGAATCCTTTTCGCTGTCTGTTTCTGCCTTGACAATAAATTCAGTATCGAGAATTTTCAGAGAGAGGGTGTTTTTGTTTTCAGTCAATAGAGTTTCCTCCGCTTTCGTTTATTCAGCTGATCCGGCTGTCGGCGATGATTTTTTTAAGCGCCTGGCAGCTTACCGGATTTACCTTGATACCTTCTTTTTCGACTGACGTGAACCCGGTAAAATCTTTTTCACGGGTCAGTTCGTCAAGCGTGTAAACAGGTTTGTCGAATTCCGAGGCAAAGGTTAATGTCTGGACTGTTCCGCTGTTGGCATCGAATTCCGAGGTGATAACAAAATTCGAGCAGCCTGCCTGCAGCCGGTCACGGGTTGTATACATTTCGGCATTAGGCGTCTGGAAAGGCGAAAATTCACTGACCAGCAATCCTCCGTTATCGAGAATACGCTGGGCGAGATCTTCGTTTTTCTTTGGAATAATGCTGCTGATGTTGGAAGGCATAAAGGCAACCGTCTTCCCGCCTGCATCGAGGCAGCCTGTATGGCCGGCTCTGTCACAGCCTTCAGCCAGTCCGCTTACGACAGTATAGCCGTTTTCCGCCAGTACTTTTCCGGCATTGTAAGCAAAATCACGACCCGCATCATTCGGATGACGGGTGCCGATAACCGCAGCGCGGTTGGGATTACTCAGTACGGATAAATCCCCGCGGCAGTAAACCAGAATCGGGTGATCGCGGAAACGCAGGGCATCCGGAAAGTCCTCTTCAAAATCATTGATAATGCGGACTCCTTCATTTGCGCATCTGAATAAAACCGAGTCTGCATATTCACCGGCATCAAGGAAATCACCGATGGGCCTGCTTCGCCTCAGTTTGTTCCGCTTGACAGCCAGTGCCAGCAGATCAAGATAGTCGATGTGGTCTATATCAGAGACCTCTTCGAAAATAACGCGGACATTGTTTCTGCCCAGACCTTCGAGCTGATTCAATGAAATAATACTTCTCGTTAGTTCTTCATTATTCATTAGCGATCCTTTTCCGACAGATTTAATCGGTTGCGGCAGATACCGCTTACAATAACGGAAAATTCAGACAGGACTATTTCAGTCCTATCTGAATTATAACATAGATCAATATAAGTTTATGCTCTTAACACGGCATCATAAGTCGTTTTGAGTTCATCGAGGATAGCGTCAACTACCGGTGTGATGTCGTCATCGGTGAGGGTCCGGTCAGGAAGGCGGAAACTCAGGTTATAGGCAAGAGATTTCTTCCCTTCAGGAACCTGTTCTCCGGTATAGACATCAAACAGTCTTACATCCTGAAGAATACCCTTTCCGTGTCTTCGGATCACATCTTCCACCTGGCCGGCGGTAATTTGTTTATCCAGGACCAGAGCAAGATCTCGTTCGGAACCCGGGAATTTCGGAAGTGCTTCGAAACGAATATCGTCATTGCGAACAGAATTGAGCGCATCCATGGAGAGCTCAGCCAGCAGAATACGTCCGGGAAGATCGAGCTTTTTAGCTGCTGCCGGATGAATTTCACCAAAGCTTCCGATATGGACACCGTTCACAGATACAGCGGCACTGCGTCCCGGATGCATCCAGTCAATGTCTGCTGCTTCAAATACCGGTCGTTCAGTACCAGCCAGCTTCAGGATCAGTTCGATCAGACCCTTCATGCCGAAGAAATCTGTTTCTCCGAATGAAGACAGAGCCAGTCTGTTTTCTTCAAGCGGGAGTTCCCCTTTTTCCGGATTGGCCGCATAGGTCTTGGCGAATTCAAAGAAGGTTCCGCTTTCATTTCCGCGGTTCAGGTTGGTTCCGATCAGCTCCAGCTGATGTCCGAGCAGAGTCGGGCGCATCAGTGAATTTTCTTCACCCAGCGGATTAATAATTTTGACTGCATCCGGGAATGAAGCAGCAAGAGGTCCGAGGCGGCGTGCACTGATAAAGGAACTGGTCAGTGTCTGTTCGGCTCCGGCTCCGATGAGTGCTTCAGTCAGTTCATGACGGAATTTCTGGTCCGGTGTACGTTCGCCTACTGTCGTTTCCCCGCTCATAATGGTGTTGAGGATACGGTTGTAGCCGTAAAGTCTCGCGACTTCTTCTGCCAGGTCTTCGCGCAGTCTCAGGTCCAGACGATAATCCGGAACGGTTACCAGCAGCTGATGGCTGCCTGTTTTTTCAACGCTCATATAGAGCTTTTCAAGATAGCCGGTGATTTCGTCAATGCTGATGTCAATGCCGATAAAACGGTTGAGCCAGTCGGTATCCAGCGGAATGGTGACAGGTTCGGAAGCCTTTTTGCCGATGTCGATGAAGCCGCCGATCATCTGCGCTGCCCCGATCTGTTCAAACAGGCGGGCTGCGCGGTCAGAAGCGATTTCGGAAAGTTCCGGGTTGATGCCTTTTTCGTAACGGGCAGAAGCTTCGGTTCTCAGTCCCAGTGCCTTAGAGGTCAGGCGGATAGATGTTTTGTCAAAGCAGGCAGATTCCAGAACCACCAGTTCGGTATCATCGGCGATTTCTGAATTCATGCCGCCCATAACACCGGCTACAGCAATCGGCTTTTCGCCGTTGGTGATCATCATCATATCTTTTGTGATCGGGCGTTCTTTTTCATCCAGGGTCACGACGGAAGCCTGCGGATTATCAGTGCGGATGGCAATAGTATCAGTGCCGATTCCGCGGTAATCGAAAGCATGCAGCGGCTGACCGGTTTCCAGCATGACGTAGTTGGTAATATCAACAATATTATTGATGGGGCGGACACCGGAGTTAAGCAGCTTGAGCTGCATCCACAGCGGCGACGGTTCGATTTTATTGACCTTGAACATACGGGTCGTATAACGCGGGCACAGGTCAGTATCCACGGAAACCTTCAGATAGTCTCCGATATCTCCGGTTCCTTCCGGTACGGTCAGATCCAGCGGCTTGAGATCTCTGTCAAAGGCGGCTGCAGCTTCACGGGCAATCCCGTAAATGCTCTGGCAGTCTCCGCGGTTGGCTGTCAGTTCAATATCGATAATCTGATCATCCACCCATAACAGGGATTTCATGTCTTCTCCTGCCGCAATGCTTTCAGGCAGGATATAAATTCCGTCGGTGATTTCCTTCGCAAACAAATCGGTGTTCATGCCCAGTTCTTCTACTGAGCAGAACATTCCCTGCGAATTAATACCTCTGAATTCGGTGTCGTGCATTCTGGTGCCGTCGGCAATGGTTGATCCGGAAACAGCAACCGGTACATGAGCCCCTTCAAAAACGTTGGTGGCGCTGGTGATGATGGTCAGCGGCTTGTCCGTACCAATGTCGACGGTGCAGACCTGAAGGCGGTCTGCATTCGGATGTTTTTCAATTTTGGTGATAATCCCGCTGATAATGCCTTCTACAGTATCATTGACAGCGTCGATGGTTTCGACCTTGGTTCCAGACATGGTCAGGATACGTTCAATGTCTACCGGGTCTTCATCTATATGGACATATTCGTTAAGCCAGTTAAGCGATGTGAGCATTCGTACTCCTTATGAATTATTTGAACTGCGTCAGGAAACGCAGGTCGTTTTCGAACAGCAGGCGAAGATCCGGGATCCCGTATTTGAGTGTGGCAATACGGTCCAGTCCGGCTCCAAAAGCAAATCCGGAATAAACTTCAGGATCGATTCCGCACTGACGCAGGACATTCGGATGCACCATGCCGCAGCCCAGTACTTCGATCCAGCCGGTGTTCCCGCAGACACGGCAGCCTTTGCCGCCGCACTGGGCACAGGTGACGTCCATTTCTGCAGAAGGTTCTGTGAAATAGAACTGATGCGGACGGAAACGCGTCTGTACATCTTCCCCGTAGAGTTTCTTGGCGAACAGGCTCAGTGTCCCCTTCAGATCGGACATGGTGATGTTTTTATCGATAACCAGTCCTTCAATCTGATGGAAGACCGGTGAATGCGTCGCATCGATTTCGTCGGCACGGTAAACGCGTCCGGGTGAAATAATCTTGAGCGGCGGTTTCTTCTTAAGCATGGTACGGACCTGGACAGGTGATGTCTGCGTACGCAGGACAATTTCACTTCCGTCAGTCGTATCAACATAGAAGGATTCTGACAGATCGCGTGAGGAATGTTCAGGCGGCATATTCAGATAATCGAAATTAAATTTTGACCATTCGATTTCCGGTCCGTCGACAATGGAGAAGCCCATTCCCAGGAAGATGTCTTCCAGTTCGTCAATGACAATCTGCAGCGGATGCTTTCCGCCTCTGGGCAGTTCAGTTCCCGGCAGCGTAACATCAAGCTTTTCACTTTCCAGCTGTTCCTGCAGACGGGCGTTTTCGATCTGTTCTTTCCTGTCGGCAATTCCGCCGGTAATGGTTTCACGGACTTCATTGGCAAGTGCGCCCATTACAGGACGTTCTTCCTTTGAAAGCTTGCCCATGCCTTTCATGACCGCAGTCATCGAACCTTTTTTTCCGAGAAAACGAACTCTCAGATCTTCCAGGTCTTTCAGACTTTCGGCTTTACCGAGTTCACTCTGGAAATCGGATTTTATAGCCAGTAATTCTTCTTTCATATAACTCCTCTGTTTTTACAAATAGTTTTCGGATAACCGGAGGTGTAAATCGACGGATGATAAATAAAAAAATAGTCCGTGCGGACTATTTTTGAGCAAATGCGTAAAGCAGAATTCCGGCAGCGACTGCTACGTTGAGCGATTCCGCCCTGCCGTAAATCGGAATTTTTACCAGT
Source organism: Eubacteriaceae bacterium (assembly GCA_050945075.1). Classification (GTDB taxonomy): domain Bacteria; phylum Bacillota; class Clostridia; order Eubacteriales; family Eubacteriaceae; genus UBA7485. The sequence goes on from JBMNSG010000105.1 coordinate 7,504, forward strand.
CTCGTACACAGTCCGGCCGTTTTTTCAGATAATCCCCGGGATTCATTTCCCAGGATCAGCGCCAGCCTCTGTGGTCGATCGGTCTGACACAATTCGATGGTTTCTCCCTGCAGTGAAGCCCCGGCTGCTTCAAAGCCGTGTTCACGCAGATCATTCAGAAAGCGGCTGATTCCGCCGGTTCTGACCACCGGCAGATGAAACACCGAACCCATAGAGGCCCGGAGCGTTTTTTCGCTGTAGATATCTGCACAGCCTTCGGTCAGGATAACAGCATCGTACCCCGCTGCATCAGCAGTGCGGATAATCGTTCCCAGGTTCCCCGGATCCTGAACATCTTCTAATATAACATAAGAATGCCCTGTGGTCAGTTGCGAATCTTTTGTCAGCAGAGATTCCGGATCGATTTCCTCCGGTTTACGGATCACAGAAACAATTCCTTCCGGACTTTTCACTGAAGAAACCAGTTTAAGAACTTCAGGTGTAACAGGAACAGCTGTCCGTTCTTCTTCAAGCCTGAGGATCAGGTCCTGAAGAGCAGCAGCTGCAGACCTGAACCATTCATCGGTATAGTAAACACGTTCGAACTGCATGCCCGAATCAAGGGCTTCCTGAAACAGCTTGGTACCGTCCGCCAGGAAAAGACCGCTGCGGTCGCGGTATTTCTTCTGGACCAGCTTGGCGTTCTCCCTGACTTCCCGGTTGGATCTGGAGCGGATTACCTCTGCACTCATGCTTTTCCGCGCATTTTCAGGCGTTTGATTTCATTAATGTCAGAGTTGCTGCCCAGCACGATCAGCTTGCTG
>JBMNSG010000106.1:0-8264 GCA_050945075.1 Eubacteriaceae bacterium
CTGAAGAAGTAGAAGCCAAGGTGGAAGCCGCAGCTAAAAAGCTGGATGAAGAAATGGCTAAAATCGAAGCGGAAGCTAAAGAAGACGACGACAAACAGGAATAACAGAAAAGACCGCTGCACCGAATGCAGCGGTCTTTTTTTGATTGAATCAGAAGCTCTGACGTTTTCTCTGTAATGTACTGCATTGATTCCCGCATAATTTTCAATTATACTTAAGTTTTAACAACAATGAAAGAAAACAGGTATCAATGCGAAAACGAATTTACGAAATAATAGAAGCTGCTGATCTTGATGATACCCTGAGCCGCATTTATGATGTGCTCTCGATGATTGTGATCATTGCCAGTCTGATCCCGCTCACCGTCAAGTCGGAGGAGCCGGTATATATACGTCTTGATCACATAACCGTGATCTTTTTTATCATCGATTATATTCTGCGGCTGTGTACGGCAGATTATAAACTCCATAAAGGAAAAATCTCTTTTTTACTCTACCCTTTTACGATGATGGCGGTAATCGATCTTCTTTCCATTATCCCTTCTCTTACCATCCTGAACAGCAGCTTTAAACTCCTGAAAATCACCCGCCTGACCCGGACATTCCGGATTTTCCGCGCTTTTAAAGCCATCCGGTATTCAAAAAATGTACAGCTTATTCTCAATGTTTTTAAAGCACAGAAGGATTCTCTCCTGATTGTCTGCGGTCTGGCAGTCAGTTATATTATGATTTCAGCCCTGATTATTTTTAATATAGAGCCGGAAACCTTCCATACACTTTTTGATGCCATTTACTGGGCAACTGTATCCCTCACTACAGTGGGCTACGGAGATATTTATCCGGTTTCGACTGCCGGCAAAGTCATCACCATGCTGTCGTCTATTTTCGGGATAGCCATAGTTGCCCTGCCTGCCGGCATTATAACTGCCGGGTACATGGAAGAAATCAAAAAAGAAGACGAAGATTCCAAATCACAAGCGTCAGCGGCTCAGTCTTCCATAAGAGAAACGAGCGACCCGGACGAACGCAGTACATCCTGCCTGACAACAGATCAAACGGATAAACAATGCCGGAATCTTCCGGGCAGCCTGACAGAAACAAAAATCTGACCTGACTTGTCAGGCACCACTCAGTCCGCAGATTTGATATCCGACTTTTTCAAATACAGAATCCCCAGTATCGAAATCAGGATCACCCAGAATACTGTTCCGCCCAGAGCCTTCGCCATCTCCGGTAATGCCGGGAGTCCTTCATGCTGGGCATTGATCCCGATAATGGCCAGTGTGTTCGGGAACAGCCACCAGCCTTGTGCATAGCAGCCCAGACCGGCAATACACATGCCAAAACTGATGCCAACCGGCACGGCAAAGCTTCTGATTCGCATGGACAGATACATCTGCACGGCCCCGGAAGCCATCACGCACAGCGTTCCGCCAATCAGCCACCACCAGAAATAAGATGGCATCTGGCCGGACAGATGCAGGATCAGATTGCCGGACAGCCAGTAAAACAAAATATTCAGACACTGGCAGAGCAGCGCCATAAGAAACAGGACAATAAATTTGGCAAACCAGACAGAAGACGGGGAAACAGGCGATGTCATCAGTCCGTTCCAGTTATGTTCAAAATGCTCCACCCGCCACATATAACCGGCAATAACCGCGACCAGTAAGGGATAAAAGAAATATCCGTAAAACAGCGCGACCTGTGTCCACAGTTCAAACCAGGGATCTCCGTGCAGTGCGTCCGCATTGATCCAGTAATTCCCGGTTCCGATTAAAACACCGATTACCGGTATCACCACGACTGCCAGCCACATCGAAGAATGGCGCAGCTTGATAAATTCCGCACGGACAGATCGTATCAGTCCGTTCCCCATTGCTTTCTTTCCGCTCACAACATGATTTCCGACCAGCTGCTGAGCCGCGAAGACAGAGTTGTTCTCTTTACATTCACTCATCATTTCTGCCCTTTCTTTTTTACAATTCCCTGTCAGCCGCTTTATTTCTGAAGAACAGACCGATTCCTATAAAAACCAGACCTACGGCCAGGATCAGCGTGTAATTGGGCGTAAGGTTCAGGTACATCCACCTGTTCCCAGCCGGACCCGGTTCAAGCATCTGCATCCCGGCCAGAAAATTCAAGGTATAGTAGCCCCAGGGAAGAAACGGAACCAGTGACGATGGCATCAGTGAGGATAAGACACCGATGAGCCCGCCGGCCAGTCCTTCCACGAGTACAATAATCTGATTTTTGAAATAAACACTCAGAATCTGAGCAATCGTCAATGTAATGATATTGGCTGCAGAAATGCCGATATAATTCAATGCCAGTGTCGAAACCGGAACCGGAATGCCCGTTTGTAACCATGCCTGGGCCAATCCGCAGACAAAAACAATCAGAACCGTTAATTCCAGACAGACATACACAATCAGAAATTTAGCGTCCCACAGACTCCGGATACTCTGATTGCTGGTTCGCAGCAGCTTCCAGGTATCTCCTTTATGCTCCTCGTCACAGAGTCTTGAAATCATGACGGAAGCCATAACCGGCAGGACAATACTCAGAATACTGAGCATCTGATCCTGGACCGCATAGTAACAGGTAACCTGCGTTTCAAAAACCACCCGCCCCGTGTCTGCAATATTCCGATTCGTATACAAAATCCAGACAGTCGGCACCAGTATCGTGGCAAGGAAGACCAGCCAGAAGCCCTGATTTTTGATTTTAAAGAATTCAAGCTTCAGGCTTTTCCGGAACGACATACCGGAAGAAGCTCTTGATTGCCCTTTTGATAATTGCTTTTCCTCTGATTCTCTGACAGCTTCCGATGGCTGCACCCTGTCAGCAGGGTTGAACGAAGTACTCATAGTGACAGATCCCTCCCTGTAATTTCAAGAAAAAGACTCTCGAAGCTCTTCTGCTGTTCTGAAAGCCCGTAAACAGGAATATCGGACAGGCACAGCTTCCGTAAAATCACAGCACGCTGTGTCCGGTCCAGATAAGGCAGAAGAATCGCACCGTCTTTTTCTTTCGGATGCAGGGTACTGAGCAGTGTTTCCGCTTTCACGGGTTCGCCTGTTTCCAGAACCAGATAGGCTTTTCTGCGGTTATTGAGGTCTTCCATCGACCCCTGGTAGACAAGCTCCCCTTTATCGATAATACCGACATGATCGACGGTTTTCTCAATTTCCGAAAGCAGATGACTGGAAATCATAATGGTAATTCCGTGGGTATGGGCCAGTTCCAGAATCAGCTCGCGGATTTCTTCAATCCCGGCAGGATCCAGTCCATTGGTGGGCTCATCAAGAATCAGAAGCTCCGGATTTCTTGCCAGAGCCATGGCAATAGCCAGCCGCTGCTTCATCCCCAGAGAAAACTCACGTACTTTCCTGTCTTTCTGATCATAAAGCCGCACAACTCTGAGTGCTTTGTCTCCCCTTCCCTGCGGCAGCTCCAGCAGTGTCTCGATAATTTTCATGTTTTCAGAGGCTGTCAGATGACCGTAATAACTGGGACTTTCAATAATACTTCCGGTTCGCGACAATATGGTGGCCCGGTTGTTTTCATTAAGCTCCATCCCCAGTATTTCGACCCTGCCAGCTGTCGGTTTCGCCAGGCCCAGCAGCATTTTCATGGTCGTGGATTTTCCGGCACCATTAGGGCCCAGAAAGCCGTACACTTCACCCCTGCGTATTTCAAGGTCCAGATCCTTTACGCGGGCAATGCCGTTGTATTCCTTAGTCAGACCAAACGTACGGACAACCGTATTTTCTGTTCGTTTCAAATCAGTTCCTTCTCCACCATTTTGACTGTTCATTTCAGATTCCGTTTTTGTCATCCTGGTTCCTCCCTCAATCCTTGTTTTCATTTTCTTCATCGTCTTTTCATCACCTTTCTCGTCTGACTATATTGTCTGGTATCTGCCTTGAGGCATGATGGAGGCAGCCTTGAGATTAGCTTGAGATTTCAAGGTTCTCTGCCCATGGAGAAAAGACTTCTATATAATGGAGATGATCAGAAAATAATCGTGATCGGGATCAATAAGTGAACACTCGTAAGACCAGGCGAAATAACAAACGAAATGAAAGTCACACTGACTGTGAATAAAGAAAGACAAACCAAAATGAACAACGAAAAAATTCTGATTGTCGATGATGAACAGGACCTGCGCATGCTGATGAAAGAAGCGCTGATCCGCGCGGGTTATGCAAATACCATGAGCGCAGCCTCTGCCGGAGAAGCGCTGAAGCTGATGCAGCAGCAGATGCCGGATCTGATCCTTCTGGACGTAATGATGCCGGGCATGGACGGTTTTGAACTGCTTGAAAAGATACGCGAAATTTCCACTGTACCCGTGATTATGCTTACCGCACGTGGTGAAGCGGAAGATAAATACAAGGGCTTTTCACGCGGTGCAGATGACTATATAGTCAAACCGTTTCTGATGCAGGAACTGCTGTTTCGTATTCAGGCTGTACTCCGGCGGGCCTATCCCGAAACCCACCGCATTGTCAGACTCCGCAGCAGCACGGTGGATCTGGATAAAGCAGAAGTAACAGCCGGGGACCGCGTCAGCAGTCTGACAGCAAAAGAATATACGATTTTTATGAAGCTGTATGAAAATGCCGACTGTATTGTCTCAACCGCTTCTCTGTGCCAGACCGTTGTCGGGGAAATCTGGAGCGGCTATGAAAACACACTGATGACGCATATCCGCCACCTCCGTGAAAAAATAGAAGCGGATCCGGGAAATCCGCAGAGTCTGATTACTGTACGGGGACTCGGCTACAAGCTGGTGACCAGATGACCAGCTCCGATTTTCTGAAACGCAACCTCAAACGCAGCACCAGACTTACGATCCTGTTCTTTCTGACCAATCTCCTGATTCTGGCCGTCTTCACCTTTATATTTATTACAGTCCAGCAGAATAACGACTACTATGATACGGTCAGCCTGGGAACGGTGACTGATTCCTTCAACGGAACCGCCTCGGACGGTTCTGTCGTTTCGAAGGAATCGCTGGCAGCTGAACTTGAAGCCCACGGTCAGTTCGCTTTTCGAATCAATGAAGACGGGACAGTCAGCGATGCATATCTTCTCCCTGATAATCTGAATCATCCTTATTCGCGGAGCGATATCGCCATGATGAGCCGCTGGTTTCTGGATGACTATCCGGTAAAAACGGATGTCCAGGACGATGGCAGCATCATCGTACTCGGTTATCCGAAAGGCAGTTTTGAACGATACAATCTGGTTTTCTCAATAGCCGAAATACAGATTTACCTGTGGCTGTTCCCTGCCCTTCTGCTCGGTAATCTGGCCCTGTTCTTATACCTGCAGTGGTCCAATGCCAAAAAAACAGAAAAGGCCGTAGGGCCTGTTCTTGAGGGGATTACGGCGCTGTCGCGGGGACAGGCCGTAAACCTGAAGGCATCCGGTCCGCTGGCGCAGATCAACGAGGAACTCAATACCGCCTCCAGCCGGGCGCAGCAGCGCGAGAATAACCGTGCCGAATGGATTTCGGGGATCTCTCATGATATCCGGACCCCGCTTACTGTGATCACAGGCTGCAGCGAGGCCCTGGAACAGGAACCGGAGAAAGCAGCAGTTTATGGTCCGAAAATCAGGTACAACACCCTTAAAATACAGAATCTCGTGAATACCCTCAATTTAAACAGCAAGCTGAACTATGGCCTGATTCCCGCAGATTTGAAACCGGTAAATGCTGCGGAATGTTTCAGGAATTCCATCATCGGCTTTCTGAATGAAAACAATATGGAGCAGTATCCTCTGAATGTGGAGATTTCACCAGAATCGGAAACATCCGGGATTCTCGCGGATCAGAACCTCATCGACCGGATGACGGCCAACCTGCTGGCCAACAGCATGATCCATAATCCGGATGGGACGGAGATTACTGTTTCTCTTGCTACCGGTAACGGAGAAGCGATTCTGCTTGTTTCTGACAACGGAACCGGTGTCAATGCGCAAGAGCTTGAAGCGCTTGAAAATGACAGTCTTTCCGGGTATGACACTCATGGCCAGGGCTTGAAACTGGTCCGGAAAATCGCGGATCTTCACGGAGGAAGCGTCCGCTTCAAGTCTGATAACGGTATGGGATTTTGTACCGAGGTCAGAATCCCGCTCGGAACTGAATAAAAAAGAGGCTGCTTGCCAGCAAAACTGCCGGCCTGCAGCCTCTTTTCAGGGGGGATGGATTAGGGTGAAAGAAGCTTTTCTTCCGGGGGATTGGCTCAGCTTCAATACAATTCTGTTTATATCCTGATTACTGCTGAATCAATCAGGCAAAGGGATTTTCAGTGGGATACGGCTGACTGGCCGGCTGATTATGGGCAATATCCTGAATGCCCAGATATTTGAATACTTCGAATAACAGCTTGCCGCAATGATCAAAGGCAACTGCGCCATGATGGGGATAACGTTTCTGCAGCAGCACATGACGGTAGAAACGGCCCATTTCCGGGATAGCGAAAATACCGATTCCGCCAAAAGAGCGGGTCGCTGCCGGCAGGATTTCTCCTTCGGCAATATATGATCTCAGATCTCCATTGCTGTCGCACTGGAGACGGTAAAAAGTGACCTGTCCCGGTGCGATGTCGCCTTCCAGGGTTCCGCGTGTGAAATCAGGATCGCTTCCTTCCGGTTCGAGCAGACGATGCTGGATCAGCTGGTATTTTACAGCGCGGTCCGAACACATCTTGCAGCTGGGGGTGTTTCCGCAGTGGAAGCCCATGAAGGTATCTGTAAGTTTATAGTCGCTGGTTCCGGCAATTTCTTCTTCATAAAGTGACCGGGGAACGCTGTTGTTGATGTCAAGGAGTGTCACGGTATCACCAGTTACGCAGATACCGATATATTCGGAAAGAGCTCCGTAAATATCCACTTCACAGGCTACCGGAATCCCGCGTGAAACCAGGCGGCTGTTCACATAACAGGGTTCAAAGCCGAATTCCGACGGGAATGCCGGCCAGCATTTATCGGCAAAAGCCACATATTTTCTGGCTCCCCTGTGTTCTTCCGCCCAGTCCAGAAGCGTCAGTTCCAGCTGTGCCATACGGGCATTCATATCCTCGTAATAACGGCCTTCACCCATTTCGGCTGCCATATCCGCGCATACTTCCGGAATACGGGGATCACCGGCGTGTTCTTTATAAGCGACCAGCAGATCGAGCTCTGAATTTTCTTCGACTTCGACACCCAGTTCATACAGTCCTTTAATCGGCGCGTTGCAGGCAAAGAAATCCTGAGGACGCGGTCCGAAGGTGATGATTTTCAGATTTCTGACCCCGATTACCGCTCTGGCAACAGGAATGAAATCTGCAATCATATCTGCAACTTCATCTGAGGTGCCTACCGGGTATTCCGGAATATAGCCCTTCAGATGGCGCATGCCCAGATTATAAGAACAGTTGAGCATGCCGCAGAAGGCATCGCCGCGTCCGTTAATCAGATCGCCGTCTCCTTCGGCTGCTGCGACAAACATGCAGGGGCCGTCAAAGTATTTCGCAATCAGTGTTTCCGGTGTTTCCGGTCCGAAATTGCCGAGGAATACACAAGCTGCATTACAGCCGGCATCTTCAAGCTCCTGAACCGCTGCCAGCATGTCCTTTTCGTTTTCTACAGTTGTCTGTACTTCGTAGATTTCCAGTTCTTTCTGACCGCAGGCCTGCGCAATGGCAGCTCTGCGTTTTTCTGAAAGTGTGATCGGGAAACAGTCGCGGGAAACAGCGACCAGGCCCAGTTTTACCTGCGGGATATTATTCATGAAATTTCCTTTCCTACTCTTATCCGTTTTTTTCTGTATGGTTTATAAATACGGTTCGATATCGATATTGTCTCCGGTCAGACCCACAAAGGCACCCTGAGCGGCTTCATCGCTTTCCGCATGAGCCAGCAGCCATTTGTTACGGGCCCATAACGTTCTGTCTTCGTCATTTAATGCTGCCAGGTCCGGGCGTGCTTCATTGGTTCCTCTAGGCAGGGCAACCAGAACCTGGAAGCCCTGGCCTCTGGCTGCGCTGCAGGGCGCATAATGGAGAGTGGTCGCGTAAACTTCGACCAGTGTGCCGGCCGGTACGCGGAAGGCTTTTACTTTGTCCGTATCGAGTTTTCCGTTTTCGATTTCTTCTTCCTTTGCCAGGAGCAGAATAAAGTCCTGGGCGCCGACATTGACTTCGCTGTCCCGGTGATATTCCAGGCAGTTCAGCTTTGTATTGTGGCCATCGCAGTGTCCCAGCTGGA
>JBMNSG010000107.1:0-8154 GCA_050945075.1 Eubacteriaceae bacterium
CGAAGGCTGGCTGGAATTCACAATTCGCTCTGTCGGCCGCGTAACCAACGTCATTTTTGAAAAACAGCCTGGAGATATTCTCTTCCTGCGCGGTCCTTATGGAAAAGGATGGCCGGTGGATACATTCAAGGGCAGACACATGGTCGTCATTACCGGCGGAACAGGTCTTGCTCCTGTCCGTTCCATGGTTAACCTGTTTTCCGATACACCGGGCTTTGTCCCGGATGTAAAACTCATCAGCGGTTTTAAAGACGAAGACGGCATTGTTTTCAAACCGGAACTCGACAAATGGGAAAACAACGATCACTTTGACACCACCTATGCACTGGACCGCGACAGCAAAGAAGGCTGGAGAATCGGCATGGTCACTGAATTCGTTCGTGAAATCCCGTTCGATTCCTATGACGACAACTATGCTGTTGTAGTCGTAGGACCGCCTGTCATGATGAAATTCACGGGACTGGAGCTGCTTAAGAACGGCGTTCCGGAAGACAAAATCTGGATGAGCTTCGAACGCAAAATGTCCTGTGCTGTCGGAAAATGCGGACACTGCCGCATTGACGAAACCTACGTTTGTCTGGATGGACCGGTCTTCCCCTACACCGTCGCCAAAAACCTTGTAGACTGAGAAAGGAATAACAATGAATCAGGATATTGATATCAAAAAAATGCGGATAAACTGCTATCGTCAGTCCAAGGTTCCGGGAGAATTCATGCTGCAGATGCGTGTTCCCGGTGGCATGGTCGATGCAAAATATCTGAGTACAGTAGAACATATCTCCAAAACCTGGGGAGACGGCAATTTCCACTTCGGCACCCGTCAGACCTTCGATATTCCCGGCATTCAGTATGATGATATTCCGGCCGTCAACGCTTATATTAAAGAATACATCGAAGAAGTCGATGCAGATCTCTGCCATGTCGATATGGACAAGGTATCAGGCGAACCGCAGGAATGGAACCAGGCCGGCGGTTATCCGACCATCGGTGCCCGTAACATTACAGGCTGTGTCGGAAATTATCACTGCATCTGCGGGAACGTCAATTCCTTCGAACTGGCAAGAAAAATTGAACCCATCATCTTCCCCAGCCATTACCATATCAAGATTAATATTTCGGGATGTCCCAACGACTGCAACAAAGCCAATCTCTGCGACTTCGGGATTATCGGCGTTGCCAAAATGGAATACCATCCGGAACGCTGCATTGGCTGCGGTGCCTGCGCCCGCCAGTGTGAACATGCGTCAACCCGTGTACTCTCGCTTAATGAAGACACCGGCAGAATCGAAAAAGATCCCTGCTGCTGCGTGGACTGCGGCGAATGCGCCAGAGTCTGTCCTACAGGCGCCTGGACACGCAGTGAACAGAAGTTTTTCCGTGTAATCCTGGGCGGCCGTACCGGGCGCCAGACACCCCGTACCGGTAAAATGTTCCTGAACTGGGCTTCAGAAGATGTTGTGATGAATGTCCTCAAGAACTGGCAGAAATTCTCGGCATGGGTCATGGACTACAAACCGGAATACCTGCACGGCGGCCATCTGATTGACCGCGCCGGCTACAAGAAATTCAAGGAACTGATTCTTGACGGCGTTGAACTGAATCCGGAGTGCCTGGTTGCAGAAGATATTTACTGGCATGAAACCGAAAACCGTTCGAACTTCAACGTTAAACCCATTTCCATGCATCATAACGCCGGACCTCAGGCCTGATCGTTTCAGACTGACATTGTCCTGCGCAATAAAACAAAAACAACATTTTATAAAAAATCTCCCTCAACGGGAGATTTTTTGTTTTCTATATGGATAAATTCGTCTGAGTACTGGTATGATTAATACGATTACAGAAATTGTTTGAATAGTTGACGAAGGAGAATCTATGAAACCACCGATCGACGAAACGAAATTCTATACTATCGGAACAGAAGACGGTAAAGTCATCGAGGTAGCAGATACCAGCACCAGAAACGGTGCCGTGATCCAGCTATGGGATGAATGGAAAAAACCCTGGCAGCAGTGGCAATTTGAAAAAGTCAGTGAATATGACGATTACCGCCTGATTAACGGTCTGACAGGAAAAGCGCTTGACCTGATTAATGAAGGTACAGAAAGCGGCAGCTGGGTTCACCAATGGGAAAAGAACGATGCCCCCAGCCAGATCTGGTTTATTGAACCGACAGACGACGGCAAGGTCAAATTAATATCCCAGCCTTCCGGACGCGTTCTCGATATTGTCGGTAACGATCCGGAAAACGGAGCCCGCCTTCAGATCTGGGACGACGTGAACGGCGAACATCAGCGCTGGACCCTGACTGAAATCGATCCGATTACAGGAGATAAAAAGCCTTATAAACCGGAACCGCCGGAAAAACCGAAAAAAGAAGAAACAGCTGCTAAACCAGAGACTGCTCCGGCAATAGAAGCTTCAGCAAAACCTGCAGTTGAAGAAAAAGCTCCTGCAAAGCCCACAGCAGAAGGAAAAGCTGCCCCCAAGGCTGAAGCTAAGCCCGCAGCCGAAGTAAAGTCTCCTGCCAAAGCTGAAGCAAAGCCCGCTGAAGTTAAGGCTGCCCCTAAGGCTGAAGCTAAGCCCGCGGCAGAAGTAAAGGCTGCTCCAAAGACTGAAGCGAAACCTGCTGAAGTTAAGGCTGCCGCCCCCAAGGCTGAAGCTAAGCCCGCAGCAGAAGTAAAGGCTGCTCCAAAAGCTGAAGCGAAACCCGCGGCAGAAGTAAAGGCTGCTCCAAAGGCTGAAGCAAAGCCCGCTGAAGTAAAAGCTGCCCCCAAGGCTGAAACAAAGCCCGCAGCAGAAGTAAAGTCTCCTGCCAAAGCTGAAGCTAAGCCCGCTGAAGTTAAGGCTGCCCCTAAGGCTGAAGCTAAGCCCGCAGCCGAAAAGGCTCCCGCAAAACCTGCTGCCAAACGCTCAACTGCCAGGAAAACAACAACGAGAAAAACTTCTACCCGGAAGACAACCACCCGGAAAACGGCTTCTACAGGAAGCCGGAAGAAAAAATAATCAATAAAAAGCTGCAGGACCTTTATATCCGGTTCTGCAGCTTTTTGCTTTTTACGGTTCATGTTCTTTCAGACTGTCGACAAAAGCGGCTTTTCGCGATTCTTATCGTTCTGAATGTTTTTTACGAGTCTTCTGTGTAGTCCAAATAGTTGCAATTCCACCTGCGGAAATTATCAATACTGCCAACCATAAAACACATTGCTGCTATCTCCTGTCAGCGGATTTGCTGCTGACTGGTCTTTACTATCGACGATATTTTGCTGAGTCGCTTTCCCTTCAACGATTTCCGGAGCTGCTAAGGCTGGGATTTCAACTGCTGCTTTTGCATATCCACAGACGGAACATTCTTCGTGCTTAGAGCCTGCTGTGCCGACCTGTGCTTCCTTGTCAATCTTCCATTCGAAGGTATGACCTGCTTCGCTTAATTTTTCTCCGCAGGTACATACTTTCCAGTGGTTCTCGCCATCATATTGCCAATCGCCCTGTACTACGCAGGTATGTTCTCCTACTAACACATCAACTGCTGGGGAAGCAAGAGCAGTTCCGTCTGCCTTTACTCGAACCTGATAGGTTCCGTTTGATAATCCTGTCAGCTCCGTTCCCGTAACAGTCTGCCAATCACTTGCTGAAGACAGCTTATATTCCATTGTATTGTTCACACCACTGATTTTTCCGTCATTATTTGCAGCAGTGGTACAGTCTGTTTTTGTAAGTCCTGCTGGCTTTACTGCTTGTGTTACAGTGATAGTCTGTGCGTCGGAATCAGCAGTTGTCCCTGCCTCGCCTTTGGCATAAACCTGTACACCATTAGCTGCGGTAACATCTGCAATATCCATTGTAGTGCCTGTTACATCAATCCAGTTAGCACCGCCATCTATGCTGTACTGCATATTGGTAGTCACATTGTTAAGTGTACCACCGTTTTCACTTGTTGCAGTAAATTCTGCACTTGGTGTTTCTGCTTTTGGCAGAGTGACCTCAAGTGCAATATCCTTGAACGCACTTGCATAATCAGTCTTGTTATCTCCGTTTAATTGTTCGGAGAAAACTTTAAGTGTGTAACTTCCTACAGCAAGTCCTGTCGGGATCGTTACAGCCTGTGTTCTGGTTGCACTGCTCTGTGCAATATTTCCGTAATACAGCACGTTGTCATCCGCATCGCAAAGCATAGCCGAAACATATTCGTTCGCATCTGTTTTAGCATTATCATATGTTACATCAACTGACCAGTTCGTATAACCAGTCGCCGCACTTGTGGCTGTATTATCTGCTGCCTGTGCAGTAAAGGTACGACCGGTGTCCAGCAGAGTCACTTTCCATTCCTTTGCAGTAGTAGATGTATACTCAGAAACAGAATTTAATGCGGCGGCACCTACGGTGCCGCTTGATTTGCCGCCTACGGCGGCAGATGAGAAGAGAACAGAGTCCAGATTTAAGTTAAAAGCGGGACGCACCCCTGGGTAGGTGTACCTCACGCTATCGACATTGACAATGCCGTCCGCGAACACAGTACCCGCAGAGTAAGTATCAAGGTAGTAGGGCGACCGCAGCCACCAACCGCCAGCGGCGTTGCCGCTTGTCGTTGTTGCAAGTCCTTCATCTTTATCATTTGCTCCTATGTAGTTTGCTGCTTCTTCTGCTGATATGTAGAACACTTTCTCATCTGCAAGAGAACTCGTTCCCCAAGAAATATCGTATTGGTTCGTTACAGCATCCGTTTTGCTCACACTTTTTAGTGCTGTTTTTTCAGAACCAGTAAACGCACTGCTTTCTGCAAATGTCTTACACCACTTCTGTGCGTCACTATCTTGCCATACATTCGAGTCAACATCAAAAGGCTTATTGTTTTGTTCCAGCAGATATTCAGACAGCAGGAACATACCATTTCCTGTTCCTGTATTATCTTTGTCTGCGTCAAGTACTTTCCACTTGATGTCAGTGTTATTATAGTTTCCAAAGTATACAAAATCTTTGTCTGCTACACCGCCTGTGCCAAGTTCAATCTTTTTGACTCCAGTGTCTTCAGCATTTGCCACCACACTGGTAAATGGTACTGTGCCAAGCACCATAACTACCGCTAAGATTAGCGATAATGCTTTCTTTTTTACTTTCATCTGTTTTTCCTCATCTCTTCTTTATATTCTGTTCTGTCCTGTGGTATCCTTTGGTGCTTTTGTCAACACAAAATCACCATACACCTTGTATAGCATGTGACCGTTTGCATCTTGCAGCCATCTTATATGACTGATACAAGTTTTCAAACTGATATCTATCCTCATAAACCGCCATTGGTTTATGCTCTTTATGTAGGAGCATAAGTCTTTTGACTTTGTGATAACCGACGGTTCATTTTGATATTCCGCCAAAGCTTCTCCTGTTTAATGCTTTTTCTGATGATATAAATATACTACAATATTCTATCATAAATACACATCACCTTCCAGGTTCTGGGGAGATTCTATACTAAGTGTTCGGGGTAAGGGAAAACACGCTATAAAAACGGAGGTCACAGGAATCATAGCTCCCTGAATTTCAAACCTGCTGTAAAACTCTTATAAACTGGGGATATGAAGTTCTGGCCAGTTTGGATTATTGAAACCCAGCATTTGACTAAGAGCCAAAAAAGCTGCAGGACCTTTATCCGGTTCTGCAGCTTTTTGCTTTTTACGGTTCATGTTCATAAAAAGAACTTCGCTGATTACTCAGCGAAGTTCTATATTTACTTATTTATTTTCAATAGCTGCCTGTGCAGCGGCCAGACGTGCAATCGGAACACGGAACGGTGAGCAGGATACGTAATCGAGTCCGGCTGTCTGGAAGAACTTGATTGAAGTCGGATCTCCACCATGTTCTCCGCATACACCCATCTTCATATCCGGACGGGTCTGATGTCCGAGTTTAACACCCATCTTGACGAGCTTGCCAACGCCTTCCTGATCGACGCTGGTGAACGGGTCAACCTGGAAGAAACCTTTTTCTTTGTAGTCGTTCAGGAACTTGCCGGCATCATCACGTGAGAAGCCGAAAGTCATCTGAGTCAGGTCATTGGTTCCGAATGAGAAGAATTCTGCTTCTTCGGCCATCTGATCTGCCAGCAGAGCGGCACGCGGGATTTCGATCATGGTTCCGACTTCGTATACCATATCGGATCCTCTTTCCTGCTTAACCTTTTCTGCTGTTTCGGTGATGGTCTTCTTGACATCGTCAAGTTCAGCCTTCAGACCGACAAGCGGGATCATGATTTCAGGAACAATGTTGGCTCCGGTCATTTCAGCTACTTCAATAGCAGCTTCCATGATGGCGCGTGTCTGCATAACTGCAATTTCCGGATAGGAAACAGCAAGACGGCAGCCACGGTGACCGAGCATCGGGTTGAATTCTTCGAGTGAAGCGATATTGGCCTTCATTTCGTCAACGCTCATACCCATGTCGTTTGCCAGCGCTTCAATGTCTTCTTCTTCAGTCGGCAGGAATTCATGCAGCGGCGGGTCGAGGAGACGGATTGTGATCGGTTTTTCGCGCATGACCTCGAACATACCCTTGAAGTCTTCCTTCTGCATCGGAAGCAGTTCTGCCAGATATTTTTCTCTGGTTTCTCTGTCCGGTGACAGGATCATGCGGCGAACTGACGGAATTCTGTCTTCTGCAAAGAACATATGTTCTGTACGGCAGAGTCCGATACCTTCAGCACCGAAATCAAGTGCCTGCTGGGCATCTCTCGGTGAGTCTGCATTGGTTCTGACATCCATAGTACGGGTATAATCTGCCCATTCCATGATTTTCCCGAAGTTACCGGAAAGTTCCGGTGCCTTGGTCTTGATGGTTCCTTCATAAACTTTACCGGTAGAACCGTTAAGTGAAATGAATTCGCCTTCTTTATAGTCCTTGCCAGCTGCCTTCAGGATCTTGGCGTCTTCGTCGACGACAATAGCTTCAACACCGGCTACACAGCATGTACCCATACCACGGGCAACAACTGCAGCATGTGAAGTCATACCACCACGTGATGTCAGGATACCGTTGGATGCGTACATCCCTTCAATATCTTCAGGTGAGGTTTCTTTTCTTACCAGGATAACCGGTTCGCCGTTATCGGCAGCGGCTTTAGCGTCTTCAGCGGTAAAGTAGATCTTACCTGTACCTGCTCCAGGAGAAGCAGCAAGACCTTCAGCAATGACTTTCCCTTCTTTAAGGGCTTCATCATCAAATGTCGGATGCAGCAGCTGATCCAGGGATTTTGCTTCGATACGTTCGAGCGCTTCTTCCTTGTTGATCAGGCCTTCATCGACCATGTCTACAGCAATTTTCAGAGCTGCCTGAGCAGTTCTCTTACCGTTTCTTGTCTGCAGCATAAACAGACGGCCGTCATCGATGGTGAATTCCATATCCTGCATGTCGCGGTAATGGTCTTCCAGTTTCTTGGCTGTCGCTGCAAACTGTTCATATACTTCAGGCATGTCTTCTGCAAGACGTGCGATCTTTTCAGGAGTTCTGATCCCTGCAACTACATCTTCGCCCTGGGCGTTGATCAGATATTCGCCGTACAGCTTACGTTCGCCTGTAGCCGGATTTCTGGTAAAGGCAACACCTGTACCGGAATTGTCGCCCATGTTACCGAATACCATGCTCTGTACGTTAACGGCTGTGCCGTAATCATGCGGGATTTCATTCAGGTTTCTGTAAACAATGGCTCTCGGGTTGTTCCATGATCTGAATACGGCTTCGATAGCCATCATCAGCTGCTTGTCAGGTTCTGTCGGGAATTCTTCCCCTGTTTCCTGTTTAACGATTTCTTTATAACGTGCAACCAGTTCTTTTAAATCGTCTACTGTGAGCTCTGTATCGATTTCATAACCTTCGCGTGCTTTGATTTCATCGATTACAGCTTCGAATTTATTTTTGTCTATTTCCTGTACAACATCCGCGAACATCTGAATGAATCTGCGGTAGCTGTCCCATGCAAAACGCGGATTATCCGCTTTCTTAGCGATCGCTTCAACGGTTACATCGTTAAGACCGAGGTTGAGGATAGTGTCCATCATACCAGGCATGGAAATACGTGCACCGGAACGGACGGATACGAGCAGCGGATTGACTTTGTCTCCGAATTTCTTGCCCGAAATAGCATTCAGATCTTCCATTCTTGCG
>JBMNSG010000108.1:0-8115 GCA_050945075.1 Eubacteriaceae bacterium
ATTAAAGGAAGTTCGTTTCCCGGACCTTTATGCTTTTCTGGGCTTCTGCGCCCGGGATCTGGAAAACGATGAAAGCTCCCGCAAACGCAAGGTAACTGCGGTCAAGGGATTTTACCGCTTTCTGGTTCAGACCAGGAAGTATTTTCAGGAAGATCCTGCTGCCGAACTGGAAGCACCCAGGCTGGGCAAGCATATGCCGCACTATCTGACGCTGGAACAGGCACAGGACCTGATTGACGCGCCTTCTGGGCGCCATGAGGTGCGTGACCGCACTATCCTTACCATGTTTCTGAATACCGGAATGCGGGTCTCCGAAATGTGCGGACTCAGTCTTACGGATATTCAGAGCGATACCCTTCATATTAACGGCAAGGGCAACAAGGACCGTACTCTGTTTATGAACGATGCCTGTCTGCAGGCTCTTTCTGCCTGGCTGCCGCTTCGCGAAGCAGCACTGGCACGAATGAACCGTGAATCGGACAATGTTTTCATATCCCAGAAGGGCGGCCGTTTCACCAATCGCGGCATGGAATATCTGGTGGAGAAATATGTTATGAAAATCGGGCTGGATCCCAGAAAATATACGGTCCATACCCTGCGCCATACAGCCGCTACCCTTATGCATAAATACGGCGAGGTCGATATTCGTACACTGCAGGCTGTGCTCGGCCACGAAAGTACGCAGACCACAGAAATCTATACACATCTTGACAGCGAGGAGCTCCAAAAGGCAATGAATGCCAATCCCCTGGCCTCATTTGAGACCGAAAAGGATGCGGATGTCTCCCCTGTTTATAATCTCAATAAACGGCAATAGTCCTCCGGAGTCCGCTCCGGCGGACCATTCTAAGAACGGAGGAAACAATGGAAAAAATCAGAGCAGTTATTTCAAAACAAAACCCGGTTGTCACCGGTGTTCTCTGCACGATTCTCGGCGGTATTTTCTGGGGCTTTTCTGCAGCCTGCGGACAGTACCTGTTCGATCATTACAATATTAATTCACAGTGGCTGACCGCAGTGCGGATGATCTCTGCCGGATCCATCCTCCTGCTGTTTGCAGTCCTGACTCAGGAAAAAGGAAACCGCAAAGCTGTATTCAGTGTTTTTAAAGAAAAGAAAGACCTGAAGGCAATGGTCAACTTTGCGCTGACCGGACTGCTTCTCTGCCAGTTCTCGTATCTGACAGCGATCCAGTATTCCAATGCTGGAACCGCCACGGTTCTGCAGTATGTGGGACTGGTTCTGGTTATGATCTGGGTCTGCATGAAAGAACGCCGTGCGCCGCATAAAAAGGAAATGCTGGCAGTGGGCCTGGCACTTGCAGGAACATTCCTGCTGACCACCCATGGCAATCCCGGCGAAATGCTTATCTCGAAAGAAGGCTTCTTCTGGGGCATGATTGCAGCGGTAGGTCTTGCGACTTATACACTGGTACCGACCTGGATTCTGGACAAGCACGGCGCAGCGCTGATCAGCGGCTGGGGTATGCTTATAGGCGGAACTGTCATGGCGGTTGCCGGAAAGATCTGGACGGTTCAGGTCCATCTCGGTTTTGACGGCCTGCTGGCCCTTTCCGGAATCGTGATTGTAGGAACGGTTCTGGCTTTCACCCTGTATATGGTGGGCGTTCAGAATATCGGCGCGCTCAAGGCATCGGTGATCGGCTGTATCGAACCGGTATCGGCGGTAGTCTTCACCGTGCTGTGGTTTGGTGCGGTTTTCAGCCCCATCGATATTATTGCCATTGTCTGCATTATCTCAACGGTGTTCCTGCTCGTCAGAAACGATGAACCGTGTGCAGAAACAGACGAATCAATTGAAGACAATACGGAGACTGTCGGACAGACAGCCTGATCCGGTACCCCGGCTGCAGCCATGCATCCGGGGTTTTTTATAAGGATGATTCATGAAACAGGAACGGTTCTTGAAAACAGGAATGATTCCTGAATTTAATCCTTATTTTATTACCTGAACAGAATATTGATGCTTTTTTCACGAATTCTGTTGACAGGGTGTCATATGCCCTGTAAAATAAAGATCGTTAGTTTGATCTAACTTTGTTATTATAAACTTCACAATCTAGAAATCAGGAGGACAGCATGTACAGTCTCGAACAGGTTCCGGCCGGCAATTCAGCGACCGTTAACAGAATACACGGAAAAGGTGCGCTCAGAAAACGTCTGCTCGACATGGGTTTTACCAGAAAGACGGAAATCACCGTCAGAAAGCATGCACCGCTGGGTGATCCCATCGAAGTGAGTGTACGGGGAGCGGAAGTTACCGTCCGCAGAGCCGACGCCGCACAGATTGAAGTGATCTGAAGCGATTGATCTTCCGGTGAACCGGGAAACGCAGTATAACGAAGGCGGCAGCCCTCTTTTTTTTATTTTATATGTTAGCAACAACTTACAGAGTTTGCTGTGCAGTACGATCTGACAGCACTGGAATGGAGAATTTATGCAGTTAAGAATCGCGCTGGCGGGTAATCCCAACAGCGGCAAGACCACATTGTTCAATGCCCTGACCGGGTCAAATCAGTTTGTCGGCAACTGGCCCGGCGTCACCGTAGAGAAAAAAGAAGGAACCATCAGGAAGAGCTTCTCAGAAGAAAAGCTCACCCTGATCGATCTTCCGGGGGTCTATTCTCTCTCGCCTTATACGCTGGAAGAAGTGGTGGCCAGAAATTTCCTGATCCGCGAGCAGCCGGATCTGATTCTGAATATCGTGGATGGTTCCAATCTGGAACGCAATCTCTATCTGACCACCCAGCTGATGGAGCTGGGTATTCCGGTTGTAATTGCCGTGAACATGATGGATGTCATCCGTAAAAACGGAGACCGCATCAACATGAAAAAACTGGCTTCGGAACTGGGCTGTCCGGTGGTTGAAATTTCTGCTCTCAGAAACGAAGGCCTCGACACACTGGTTCGTACCGCTGTACTAACAGCGTCCGGCACGGTCTCCCCTGTATCCGGGAGCGGTGTATCCGGCAGCGGACGCAGCTTCAGTACTGAGACAGCGGATGCCATCGGCAAGCTGCGGGAATTCCTTCCGGATTCAATTCCGGTTCATGTCAGAAACTGGTACGCAGAAAAGCTCCTTGAGGAGGACGAAAAGGTCATGGAGGAGCTGGCGCTTTCCGAGGCCCGGCTTACTGAGATCGCCGATGTCCGCACTGCTCTGGAGGACCTGTATGATGATGATGCAGAGAGTATTATCACCGGTGAGCGTTACGACCGTATTTCACGGGTCATCCGCGGATGCTATGTCAGAAAAAACATGGGCCTGACGACTTCAGATAAAATCGACCAGATTGTTACCAATAAATGGCTGGCACTGCCGATTTTCGCGGCTGTGATGTTCCTCGTTTATTATGTCTCGGTAACGACAGTCGGAACCTGGGTTACTGACTGGATGAATGACGGTGTCTTCGGCGAAGGCTGGAGTCTGTTCGGTCTGGCGGTTCCCGGAATTCCGGATCTGATCGGCGGCTGGATGGAAGCAGCAGGAACAGCTGACTGGATGCAGGGCCTGATTCTTGACGGAATCGTGGCCGGGGTCGGTGCAGTTATCGGCTTTGTTCCCCAGATGTTTGTCCTGTTCCTGTGCCTGTCTTTCCTGGAAGCCTGTGGCTATATGTCCCGTATTGCCTTCATTATGGACAGAATCTTCAGACGCTTCGGACTCTCCGGCAAATCGTTTATTCCCATGCTTATTGCAACCGGATGCGGCGTTCCCGGCATTATGGCTTCCCGTACCATCGAAAATGAGCGGGACCGCCGGATGACTGTCATCACGACCACGTTTATGCCCTGCGGGGCCAAAATGCCGATTATTGCACTGATTGCCGGTGCGCTCTTCGGCGGCGTCTGGTGGGTTGCACCCAGCGCCTATTTTATCGGGATCGGAGCCATCATCATCTCCGGAATCATCCTCAAGAAAACGAGCGCTTTTACAGGCGATCCGGCACCATTTATTATCGAGCTTCCGGCTTACCACTGGCCCACCCTGCGTAACCTCTGGACCAATACCTGGGAACGCAGCTGGTCCTTCATTAAAAAAGCCGGGACCATTATCCTGCTGGCCACTATTGTCATCTGGTTCCTGTCCAGCTTTGGCTGGGACGGCGGCATCGTCATGACAGAAATGGATGAAAGCTTCCTGGCTGCAGTCGGCAACAGCATTGCCTGGATTTTCTCGCCTCTCGGATGGGGACACTGGAAGGCTGCTGTAGCGACATTCACCGGCCTGATCGCCAAAGAAAATGTCGTAAGCACCTTTGGAGTTCTCTTTGGAGCCGCCAGCGAGGTATCGGAGGACGGAATGGAAATCTGGACCAATATGGCCGCAGCCTTTACTCCGCTTGCCGCTTATTCGTTCCTGGTCTTTAATCTGCTCTGTGCCCCCTGCTTTGCAGCGATCGGAGCGATCAGACGGGAAATGAACAGCGCGCGCTGGACGCTGTTTGCTGTCGGCTACCAGTGCCTGTTCGCCTACTGTGCAGCACTGATTATTTATCAGACCGGATTGTTTGTAACAACCGGCATATTCACACTGGGAACATTTGCTGCGCTGGTGATTCTCGCTGCAGGGGTCTGGATGCTGGTGCGTCCGCACCGCATCGTATCACCGGCTGCCGGGGTTGAGGAAGGAGCACTCGAATGAACTGGCTCACGGAGAATCTCGGGACTCTGATCCCGGCACTGCTTCTGGTCCTGGTACTGGGAGCCGTTATCCTGAATATGGTCAAAAGCCGGAAAGCCGGCAAATCTGTTTCCTGTGGCTGTTCCTGCAGATCCTGCCCATCAGGCGGGAGCTGTTCAAAAGCAGCTGCTGCGGCAAAGAAACAATAACAATTTAAAACCAGCAATTTAAAACCGCTTCCGTACATAATCATTTGAGAGTATGTACGGGGGCGGTTTTCTATATTCTGCCCTGCAGTTTCCTGCCGGAAAAAATGATTCAGGTATTCAGAACAGCTGAAAAATGCTTTTATATGTAAAAGATCATCTATTATTATCCGTACATGTTATTAAAATGTAGTCTTTAAGGGTATACAGGATACCTGTAAATAGACATCTGTGAGGTTAAAAACGTATTCATTCATGATAAAATGAAAAGACAGCACAAGGAGGCAATAATGAAAGCATATATATTTCTTGCAACAGGTTATGAAGAAGCAGAAGCAGTAGATGTTGCAGATATTCTTGAACGCGGTGGTATGGACATTGATTTTGTATCGATTGACAACAGTGACTGGGTCAAAGGATCCAGAGGTTTTACACTGAAGGCGGATGTTCCTTTTAGCGGAACCGATTTTACAGACGGCGATGTCTTTTTCATTCCGGGCGGTATTCCCGGTGCGCCGACACTGGCAGCTTTTAAACCGCTTGGTGAAGTGCTCAAACAGGCGGATCAGGACGGAAAAACCATTGCAGCAATCTGCGCCGGTCCCATTGTCCTGAAGAGCTTCGGGCTGGTCGAAGACCGCACCGTTACTTCTCACTCCAGCGTCAGAGACCGTTTCGATCCCAGGTATTATGATGCGGATCACAGCGTCGTCAGGAGCAGTAATATCTTTACCGGGAAAGGACTCGGTGCCGCTCTGGAACTGGGACTGACTCTGGTCAGCTGTCTGCTCTCTTCTGAAAAAGCGAATCAGATCAGCCTGGCCATTGAAAACGGGCCGTTTCAGACCAGCCTGTGAGCTCAGGGGCTGAAAACAGAATCAATCCGGAAAGGAAAAAGCGATGCTTCAGGAAAAGAAGGCAGTATTCCCCGACAACAGACAGGAAGAGTTCATTACCAGGAGGATTATCATTTATCTCGGCGTTACCTTTACGGTAAGCTGGCTCTATGAATTCTTAGTCGTCTGGCCGGCAGCAAACGGAACCATCGCGGGTCTTCCGGCGGCGTCCGTTCAAATGCTGGTTGCTGCGGTTATGCTTGTTCCGGCGCTGTCAGTTCTGCTGACAAGGCTGGTCACCAAGGAAGGTTTTAAGAACAGCTGGTTCAAACCGGTGGGCTTTAAAAAGAACTGGCCAATGTGGCTTCTTGCCTGGTTCGGACCGGCAGTCTTTATCCTTCTGGGAACCGTTCTTTATTTTCTTATTTTCCCGAATCAGTATGATACCTCAATGTCCTATGTCATCCAGTCTTATGCAGCGGCCGGTGTCACACTGGATGTAGAACAGGCCCGTTCAATCGTAACGATGCAGATTATCATGGCAATCCTGATTGGCCCGATCCTGAATATTGTAACCTGCTTCGGTGAAGAGTGGGGCTGGCGGGGTTACCTGCTCCCCAAAATGAGCCTGAAATTCAAGACAGTCCCCATGCTGTTAATCAACGGCGTAATCTGGGGTATCTGGCATGCACCGCTTACAGCAATCGGGCATAATTACGGAACCGGCTACCCGGGTTTCCCCTGGACCGGTATTCTGGCAATGTGTTTTTTCTGTATAGTCCTTGGCACTTTATTTTCCTGGGTCACTTTGAAGACAGGATCCTGTCTCCCTGCAGCAATTGCCCATGGCGGTGTAAACAGTCTGTCTGCAGCTGCAATATATTTTACGACAGACGGCGGCAACCCCTTTATCGGCCCGACGCTTACCGGAATTATTGGCGGACTGCCCATGATTCTGATTGCTGCCTGGCTGGCCTGGAGAATGGTCAGGGATTCGAAGACAGATCTGAGTATGGTTCGTGACATTGAAGGAAAAGCGCGTTTTCCGGAAAGCAGCCTTGCGGGCAGACAGGAATAACAATGACCAAAACGATTAAAACGCAGACCTTCAATCTGGCAGGCTGCCCGGTCTTTCCGGTTCAGCTTGAAGATTTTTCACCGCGTGACATTATGAACAGCGGACAGGTTTTCCGCTTATCAGAACTGGAACCCGGATTGTTTGAAGTGATTACCCGCGACCGCCGTCTCTATTTCACTGAAGGCGAGGATCACTGGTTCAACTTTTTCTGCTCAAGGCAGGAATTCAATGATTTCTGGCATGATTATTTTGATCTGGGAACAGATTATTCAAAATTCAGAGAAACAATCAGCCCGAATGACTGGTTTCTGAAAGACGCCGCAGAATATGGAAAGAATCTGAAAATTCTCCGGCAGGATCCCTGGGAAATGCTGATTACTTTTCTTCTCACCCAGCGCAAAAGTCTGCCGTCCATAAAGAATTCGATTCACAAGCTTTGTCTGCTGGCGGGATCACAGAGAACGGATTGTTCGGGAAGCTATTATGCTTTCCCCACTCCGAAACAGCTGGCTGCCCTTTCGGAAGAACAGCTCAAATCCTGCGGACTCGGGTACCGTACTCCGTATATTGAAGCTGCAGCCAGAGCCGTCAGAGACGGTGAAATAGATTTTGAACGAATTGAAAATATTGATAACCGTTCGGCGATGGAAGAACTGAAAAAGCTCCCGGGCGTCGGTGACAAGGTTGCCCAGTGCATCCTGCTTTTCGGTCTGCACCGCCTGGATGCTTTCCCTTCCGATGTATGGATTAAACGGGTGGCAGATGATTTTTACGGCGGACATTTCCCTGTCGAACAGCACCAGGGGCACAACGGTGTGATGCAGCAGTATCTTTTCCATTATGGCAGAAACCGCTATTACAAGCAGGATCAGGTGAAAAATTCCGAATTGGAGAATCCTGAACCGGAAGAAGAATAGACAATATTTCTGTCATATCCTGTACTGCGAAAGAAGAGTGCATTGAAAAAGAAAATCAGAGTGGCTGCTGCAGTCATTATGAAAGATCGGAAGATCTTTGCTGCACGGCGCGGTAAAGGCTCCATGGCTGGCGGCTGGGAATTTCCGGGCGGTAAAATAGAGCCCGGAGAAACTGCAGAACAGGCAGCTGTACGGGAAGTACAGGAAGAACTGGGTGCAGAGATTGTTGCGGAACGACCGCTGGAGCACATTCATTATGAGTATCCGGATTTTATACTCGATATGGATTGTATCCTCTGCCGCCTGAATTCCGGTGAGATCAGGCTTACCGAGCATACCGATGCCAGATGGCTGGCCGGGAATGAGCTTTTTACAGTAGACTGGCTGCCGGCGGATATTGAACTGATCCGGAAGCTGGAAAAGATGATGGCATA
>JBMNSG010000109.1:0-8060 GCA_050945075.1 Eubacteriaceae bacterium
CTACCACAAATCGGGAACAGCACCGGAGACTGACCGCTCCAGTATTGTTTATCTCCCTGCCATAAATATTCGATGCCATCACGACCCTCAATGGAAGTCAGCGTTCCACCCAGTTCTGTAAAACCGACAGTCAGTTTATCGTTAAAAAGTTCGTAATTCATTACTGTATTTAAGCAGCCTTTCCGACACTCCCGCAGACCTGCATCTTCTGTTTCACATAATTTTTGACTTCTTCACGTCCGGCTCCATTGTATTTCTTGGGATCAATGACATCCGGCGAGGCATCTAGTACGGATGTGACGCCTTTGGTAAAGGCAATACGAAGGTCCGTGGCGTAATTAACCTTGCAGATTCCTCTGCGAACACACTCGCGAACTGCATCATCCGGAACTCCTGAAGTACCGTGCAGTACCAGAGGAATGGAGACTGTTTTTCTGATTTCACTCAGTCGTTCCATATCAAGTCTGGGCGTACCTTTATAAATACCATGCGCAGTGCCAATGGCTACAGCCAGCGAGTCAATTCCTGTTTGTTTAACAAAATCAGCAGCCTGTCCGGGATCTGTATAGGGATTTTCATCTCCTCCTTCCAGATCATCTTCCTTTCCTCCTACTTTTCCGAGTTCTGCTTCCACTGGGACGTCTGAAGGATGACAGGCGTCGACGACAGCCCGGGTTACGGCAATGTTGTCTTCATAGGATTCATGCGAACCATCAATCATGATCGAAGTATAACCAGTACGCAGTGCCCGCATTGCCAGTTCAAAGCTGTTTCCATGATCCAGGTGAATGACCACCGGAACATGGGCTTGTTCTGCAGCAACCCTGGCGTTTTCATAGAAGTACATCAAATCTGCATATTTGACCGTAGATGGTGTTGTCTGCATAATCACAGGTGATTTCTGTTCTTCTGCGGCTGCTACCACTGCCTGGACCATTTCCATATTTTCAACATTGAAAGCTCCGACTGCATATCCGCCAGCCTGAGCGTCCTTGAGTAACTGTTTTGTTGTTGTTAAAGGCATTCTCTTATTCCTTTCACTTCTCAGAGACTTTTCACTCTGACGTGTTTGACAATATCCTGATAAACCTCTGTATCAAAGGTTCCTGTTTCCGGAGAAGCTGCATTAGCGGATGCTACGGCTACTGCGTATACCAGCGCCTGTCGCGGATAATAGCCCCGTTGCAAAGCTACGGCAAAAGCCCCGACCATGGAATCTCCGCATCCTACGGTGTTGACAGCCTCAATTGCAGGAGGAATTGCCTGAAATACACCATCTTCACAAACCATAAGCGCACCCTCTTTCCCAAGGGAGACTACGACGTAGGAAATCCCTGATTCTGCAATTTTTTTTGCGTAAAAAACAACATCATCGATCGTGTCCAGTGTAATGTGATAGAGTGCTTCTATTTCTTCTTTATTAGGCTTCACCATAGTCGGGCAGGCGCTGATTCCTTTTTTCAGCGGAAGACCGCTGGTATCGAGAATCACCTGCTTGCCCTGCCCGCTGGCAATCCTGATCAATTTCTGGTAAATTGATGTACTCATTCCTACTGGAATGCTGCCGGAAAGAGTAACCACTTCACACCCTTCGATAACCTGTTTATAGGTTTCATTCAGAAAGCTGCTTTCTTCTGCACTGGTTACTTCACACCCCGGCTCGAGAAATTCTGTTGAACCAAAAGCTTTATCCAAAATGTTGATGCAGCTTCTGGTTTCACCAGCGATATGAGCAAATTGATGCTTGATACCGTCCTGATCAAGCATTGATTCCAGATAAGCTCCGTTATAACCGCCGGTAAGACCGGTAGCTGTGACATCTTCTCCGCATCCCCTGACAATTCGGGCTACATTGAGCCCTTTTCCTCCTGCAGAATTTCTGCAGGAGGTGACTCTCATAACTTCCCCGCCGCTGATATCCCTGTCCATATGATAGGCTTTATCCACCGAGGCGTTTAATGTAACGGTTGTGATCATGTTTACTCTCTGTATTCTTTAACTGTTGAAACGAATGATTTTCTTCTGTTTTCAAATCTGCTGTTTATTCAGCCATTATTCTTAAGCGGCGCTGTCAATCAGAATCTTTCCCTTGACTGTACCAGGCGTTTTGTACAGCTCAAACGCCTGATCTATCTGACTGAGCGGCATCTTTCTGTATATAAACGAGTCATCAAACTTTAATTCGCCTGTCTTGAAGTAATGAGCGACCGTCTCCCATTCAGCACCTGGAAAAGGTGCGCTGTACGACATCCAGGAACCGGTCATCGTGAATTCTTTGCGATTCATGTTTTCCCATTCATTTACTGAAAAATCCAGTTCTTTAGTCGGAGTACCGACAAAACAGATCTGAGCCTTGTTCGCAGCCAGTTCATAGGCCATTTTCATGGTAATGGTGTTACCTGCAGTTTCATAAACGTAGTCATAACCTTTACCGTCCGTCAGATCCATTGCCTGTTTTTTGTAATCCGGATCAAGTGTATTAATACCAGCTGTTGCGCCTAAACGTTTACCCAGAGCCAGCCGCTCTTCTGCAATATCAAATACAACAACCTGTGCTGCGCCAAATATTCTGGCCCACTGCGCTACAAACATTCCGATCGTACCGCCTCCAAGAACAGCAACGTTCTTTCCGCCTTTATAATCTACCCGCTGCAGTCCATGAAGAGCAACTGTCGCCGGTTCGAAAAAAGCACCCTGTTCGAAACTGACTTCATCGTCAAATCTGACTGCATTATGTTCCGGAACGACTACATATTCTGCAAAGCTTCCGAATTCTCTGGATCCGATAAAACTGTAATGTTTGCATAAAGAGTAATTGCCTTTCTGACAATCCTCGCACTTCATACAGGGAACCAGGGGTACACCGGCCACCCGGTCACCCGGTTTGACTGTGGTTACATCTTCTCCTGTCTGTTCTACTACACCCGAAAACTCGTGTCCCAGCACATTCGGGAAGAAATGACAGGCATCACCATTTACTCTCGGTACATCTGAACCACAAATGCCTGTATATTTTACTTTGATTAAAACCTCACCCGGTTTCGGAACCGGCTTGGCTATTTCTTCATAACGAATATCGTTTTTAGCGTGAACTACTCCTGCTTTCATGATTTCCTCCATTAAAACCTATTCGACTGCATCTTCGATGTAGTTTGTATCTTTGTCTGATTCTTCAATGATCATGCCAGCTTCAATAACATCATTCCCGCTAAACATAGCTTCTTCCGAAGCTTTAATTTCCGCTGCTCTCTTTCTCGAGACGCGGACTGCGAAGAACATGCAGATCAAATAGCCAATCCCGATAACCAGCAGTCCGGAGACATTTTGAAGTGTGAAAAGCTGAGTGAAGATATAGGTAATCGGACTGCCTCCCTGGTCAAGTGCTGCAACCAGTGTTGAACCATCTGTAGAACCGGTTGTCGTTGCCAGAGCTGTAACCCACGGAATGGTCTGGTTGGCAATCCAGATTGTGACGGCCATAATCAGACTGCCTGAAATCAGGGTCCGGAACAGATTTCCTTTGTGTACCGCAACAGCGATGGCGATAAAGAAACCAATCGTTGCCAGATCTCCAAACGGAAGCACTCTGTTTCCGGGAATCAGAACTGCGATGAGCAGAGTAATCGGAATAAACAGCAGGCCGGCAGTCATAACCTGGGAATCACCCAGTAAGATCGCAGGATCAAGACCGATGTAAAATTCAGAATCTCCGTATTTTTCAGAGAGCAGCTCTTTAGCCCGTTCAGAAAGAGGGAGAAGACCATCCATGATGCATTTAACGATCTTGGGCATCAGAACCATAACCGCTGCCATATTAATGCCAAGCGGAAGAGCCTCTTGAACACTGTAACCAGCCAGGAAGCCGATAGCTGTACCAAGAATCGCTCCGATTACGACAGGTTCTGCGAGTACTCCAACTTTTTCCTGCAGTTTGTCTGCAGTCAGATCGATTTTGTTCAGACCCGGTATTTTTTCAATTACTTCATCGACCACACAGGCAATCGGTGCCATGTAGGCTGCTGTTCCGTGAGGTACTGTCAGTCCATCCAGTTCAAAATAATCAGTCATCAGGGGAGCCCACAGATCACCGAGCTTATAAGAAATCGCTGCATGAACAGCAACACCCAGAAGGCCGATCCAGAAGTTTCCGGTTACTACATAGGCGATGGCTCCGGTAAAAGTCATATGCCAGATATTCCAGATATCAATATTGACGGTTTTTGTCCACTTGAGAAAAATCATCACCAGGTTAACGGCAATGGCCAGTGGAATGGCAACTGTGGCGATACTGCTGGCCCAGGTCATTGGAGAAGCTCCCGGCCATCCGATATCGACAACACTCAGATTGAGCCCAAAACGAGCGGACATGGCAGAGGCCGCTGGTCCAAGCTGCTCATTCATCATGCTGACAATCAGGTTCAGTCCGACAAAACCGACACCGATCATCAGACCGGATCGTATGGATTTCCCGACTTTAACACCTACACACATGCTCAGTATCGCGATGACGATAGGCAGCATAACCGATGCGCCCATGTCGATGATATAATTAATGGCATTTCCTAATATTTGAATCATTTCTTTTCCTGTTCTTTTTGATTTCGAGGCCTTTCAGCCTGGTAAACTATAGCAGCAGTAGGAAACGTGTAACTTCAGTTAAGAAGCCTGAAGAACTTTTAAAATGCTGGCCTCTGTTTTTGCAACACCAACGCCGGAGATAAAAGGCATACCGGTGATAAGCGGAACACCGAAATCTCGTTTGACTTTGGATGTTGTCACAATGAGACTGGTTCCCGGCAGATTTGATTCAATTTCTGAAATACGCACCTGGCAGATTTCTACATCTACGCCGTTCTTTTTACAAAGTTCTACGATTTTATTTGCTGCGATTGTTGAGGTTGCTACTGCTCCGCCGCATGCTACGATTACTTTCTTTTTCATAATGTGCTTTCCTTTTCTTTAATAACTTCTATAATCTGACTGGCATCTTTTACTTCAAGCAATTTATTCAGAACATCCTGATCCTGAATAATATCTACAATCCGCTGTAACTGGTCGATATGCGCATTCGGGTCTTTTACCGAAAGCATAAAGATCAACCGTACCGGTACTTCATCTTCGGTTCCCATCTGAATGAAAGTAACCGGATTCTTCAGTCGGCCAATTGCAATTCCCTGCTTATTCACATGACTGACATCGGTATGCGGAATCGCAATACCGATTCCGTTGATGTCCAGCCCTGTCGGAAACTCTTTTTCTCTTTTGACCAGTGCTTCTACATAGGAATCCTTGGCATACCCTTCCTGGATCATGGCGCCTCCAAGCTTTTCCATAATCCCGGTAAAATCGCGGGTATCAATTCCTGTGAATATCAGTGATTCGTTCAGTTCTTCCCAGATCATTTTTTATACCTTGTCTAACCTTGTCTTCCTTCTTTTTAATCCAAATCTAATGCTGTTCCGTTAGTCTGTCCGAGCTCGTTTTGTCTGCATGCTGTATCTTTTCTATGTCTTAATCATAGACTCATTTGAGAGGTAAAAACAGTCAAAGGTATTTCACAGTTTTTTGAAAGAAAATAAAACGGTTGATTCTTTTTCACGATTTCGTGAAAGAAAATCAACCGTTTCAATATTGTCTTTCAAGTGCTGTTTTGACTACAACATTCAGCTCTCCAGTGTGTATTCGTATTTCTCGATCAGCGCCGCTGCTTCCTCCGGGGTTTTCACCTGATGGATTTCTTTTTTAAAGGTGTCAGTCTGCAAAATATTGACCAGATTGAAGAATGCTTTCAAGTGCGTTTTATGGTCCACTGCACTCAGGCAGCAAACCAGATCCACCGGTTTCAGATCTTCATCATCAAAATGGACTGGTTCCTGAAGGCGGATCAGATTCATACCAACTTTAACACTTCCCTGTTCCAGTCCTTCATGCGGAAAAGCAAAACCATCTGTCAAAACGATATATTGGCCATTTTCATCGATATTGTGAATCATGGCATCAATATAACGTTCTTCAATATAACCGCGTTCCAAAAGTTTCGCTGCTGATTTTCTGACGGCTTCCCGCCAGTCATGTGCTGTTACATCGAGCTGAATATGACTGGCCGGCAGCAGATGATGCAGAGAAGGGGCAAAGATATCGGTATCGCTCCCCGCCGGTTGTTTGAAATAACTGCGCACGGCTTTACGAATTTCCGGAATCAGAGCTTCCGCCTGTTCAGGTGCAATTGTCTGGATAATCGGCCTGAGCCGCTCAATCATTCCTCTGGCAGTCAATTCGCGTTCACCGATTCTGGACGGCAGATTACGGCTGTTGCGTAATGTATCGATCTTATTGCCAACACGAATATAGTCTTCATCACTGAGCATTGGAGAAACAACAACGTATTCAAGCCGGCAGCCTTCCAGTGGAACAGTAGAAATAATAAAATCCGCAGCATCCTGCTGAATGTTTTTTGCTTCGTGTGAAGAAATTACGTCGACAATCTGAAAATTAAAATGTTTTTTCAGTTTTTCCATTAACAGCTGTGATGTTCCGATTCCTGCATGACAGGCGACAATCACATGAAACACAATTTCCTTGTTCTTTTTTCTTTCCAGGGCTGCGCAAATATGTATGGCAATATAACTGATTTCAATGGATTCCAGCGGCCTTCCTGCATAATTTTCAATACTGCTCAGGTTATTCGTGACTGCTTCCACAATTTCCGGGTTGTCTTCGAGCACCTCGTCCACTACCTCTGTTTCCGGATAACCTGTAGGAATCACTGATAAAATTGACTCCAGATGATTCGATAAATTCTCATAGAAATCATAATCATTGTTCAAATTGATTTCCAGCTCGTCGGAGACTTGCTCAATAAACTGACGTGTCATCAGTTGAATTTTAATTGGCTCCTTCTCTGAGGAGTCCTGTTTGATATATCTGGCGGATGTGAGAATCTCGCTTAAAAACTGAACCTCATCCTCTGTAGAATGAATTCCACAATATTGAGTCATGTATTTAAGCGTATCCTGTGCCATCCTGTACTTGAAATTATCGATTTTTTTTCTGGGTTCAATGTATTCGCCCTGAAGATTGCGATTGACCATAATCCCCAGATAAAGCAATATGCTCCGAAAGGACTCATCAGTGAGAAAACTCTTGTATTGATGCTCCTGCTCACTTAATATCTTCTGTATTGTAATGCTGTCGCCAGACTGGATACTGACGCGGCTGGCTATTACACTCTCTGAAGCACCTGGCTGCCCGCCGGACATGTTAATCTGCATCAGGAACAAACGTTTATCGCTTTCCAGACCTTCTACCCGCAGACCCTTGTTGGGATGTGATGTAACT
This sequence comes from Eubacteriaceae bacterium, assembly GCA_050945075.1. GTDB lineage: Bacteria > Bacillota > Clostridia > Eubacteriales > Eubacteriaceae > UBA7485. The sequence continues at coordinate 7,339 of JBMNSG010000109.1, forward strand.
GTCAGATTTCCTGATTTAATATAGTCTTTGATCCCGTTCAGATCACTGATAACCGTAGCCCTGCTCACAAAAAGTGAATCCGCAATTGCAGACAACGTCAGATACCCGGGGGAACTGACAAGCATCGCCGAAGCAATGCTCATGCGTTCATCCCGTGAAAGCTTATACGAATAAAAATCATCGTTTTTAACCAGAGATCTGACCTGTCCGAATTCCAGACTCTTTGCAATACGGCCGCCTTTCTCCAGTGAAAGCAGCGGTAACTCATTCTCCGATAGAAAATCATTGATCGTATTAATGTCATTACGGATCGTTCGCGTTGAAACCTGAAACTGGTCTGATAATTCGCCAATAGTAACTGCATCGTCAGATGCATCGAGTACCTTAATAATTGAAATCGTTCTCTTATTCATGTTCACCTGCCAATATGCAAGAGTATTATAGAAAAGATGAATATATCAGGCCGACCCGGGTTTTCTATCCGGGCCGGCCTGCTTGATTTGTACTGAAATAATGTAGTTTAAAATATTTTATAGAAAAGACTGAAATAATTTTATCATATTTTTTGCCGAACTGGCGGTTTTAGAGGCCAGATTGGTACCGGGATCAAAATAGTTGATTTCTACAAAAGCAGCATACAGTTCCTTGAGCCGGTCCAGAGAAAGCTCATCGTTGAGGACATAAACAGTCCTTGATTCCCCCTGCACAGGGACAGAAGACAA
>JBMNSG010000110.1:0-8034 GCA_050945075.1 Eubacteriaceae bacterium
CCGGAAATGTTTGTTTTTTTTACAGCAGTTAATCAAAAAAATACTTATATCTCATTTTCGAGCTGTTTTTCCGGAAATTCTATGTTTTTAAAACAATATTAAATTTAGATAATATTTTTAAGTTATTTATATTGACTTTCCCGGTTATGAGACTAAAATAGATTTGTAATCCGGTAGGTGAGGCTACCACAGGGATACGGACTGCTGCCGCGGAACGATGGAGACATCGTGAGAAGGTTTGAACAGGCTGTGCCGAAAAACAAGGCGCAGCATAATGCAGTTACACAGCCCTGTGATGCTAAAGCTCAGACGGCAATTGATCAGCATGTTACCGCCTTTCCCTTTCGGAAAGACGGTTCTTTTTTTGCAGCAGATCCCCGCAGATCCGCTGTTCATGTACAGCCGCAAGCTGGATTCTATTTTTAAGAAAGGAGCAACAAGCGATGGAAACCGGAAACGAAAGCAGCGCAAAACCCGCAGAGCGAAGTATGAAGAGTCATGCCGGCCTGTCTGTCCGGACTATTCTGTCTGATGGCATCTTATGCTCCCTTCAGGATGATGTTTCTGCCCGATAAACCGGACTGAACAGAATCAATCCGTCCCTCTGACTCAACTCTCCCCTCTCCTTTTTGCGCCTTGCTTCCGATGAAATGATCCTGATGGATCACATGGAGGTATGGCCAATGAAAAATTTACTATTCAAAAACAGTCTGACTTCAGTTTATACAGACTGCAGTGAACAGACAATGGACCGTATGCGCTACGCCAGCGGTCACAGCACCCCTGAAATTTATTCTCATTTCAATACAACAGAAGATGGTTTAAGCGAAGAAAATACAGCCGGTATTCGCGAACAGTTTGGCACCAACACTGTCACCGCCGGTCATAAAAGCTCGGCACTGGTCCGTTTTATCATGGCTTTCGTCAATCCCTTTACTGCTGTATTGTGCGGAATCGCCCTGATATCTGTATTTACAGATATTGTCTGGGTTCCTGCTTCAGATAAAAACTACAGTACCGTTCTGATTATCGGAATCATGATTCTGATTTCAGGACTGATGCGCTTTATCCAGGAAGCAAAAAGCAGCAGAGCTGCCGAAGAACTCTCAAAAATGATCCAGACCACCACCTGTGTATTCCGCCGTGAAACAGGCGAACAGGAAATTCCCGTAAGCGATGTCGTGGTTGGCGATATGATCCGCCTCAGTGCAGGCGACCTGATTCCCGCCGATCTCCGGATTATCTCTGCAAAAGACCTGTTTGTCAGTCAGTCTGCGCTGACCGGTGAAAGTGAACCGGTCGAAAAAACAGCAGACGTCTGCAGCCTTGATTCTGCACTGACCGACTGCAGCAACCTTGCCTTTATGGGCAGCAGCGTGATCAGCGGCAGCGCCAGAGGTCTGGTGGTCTCTGTCGGAAATGATACCGTCTTTGGAAAAACCGCACGTTCACTGTCTTCAAAACCAGTCAAAACCAGTTTTGACAAGGGACTCGACAATGTATCAAAGGTTCTGATCCGTTTTATGCTGGTTATGGTCCCGGTAGTTCTGATCGCCAACGGACTGACCAAGGGTGACTGGCTCAGCGCAGCATTGTTCGCAGTTTCTGTTGCAGTTGGCCTGACACCGGTCATGCTGCCCATGCTCGTCACCTCCTGCCTTGCCAAGGGATCTTCAGCTATGGCCAGGAGAAAAGTGATTATCAAAAATCTGAATGCAGTCCAGAATCTCGGCTCAATCGACATTCTCTGCACCGACAAAACCGGAACACTGACCCAGGATCAGGCGGAACTCAGAGGCTATTCAGATATTGAAGGCCATAACGATCTGCGTGTCCTGCGCCATGCTTTCCTGAACAGCTGGTTTCAGACCGGTCTGAGAAATGTGACCGATCAGGCTGTGATCGGCAAGCTCAAAGACCTGAGCCAGGAAAATCCGCAGCTGTCCGAACTTTCAGAAAAATACCGGAAAATCGACGAAGTGCCATTCGATTTTAACAGACGGAGAATGAGCGTCATTGTCAGCGATCTGGGCGGGAAAACCCAGATGATCACCAAAGGAGCCGTCCACGAAATCCTTGCGGTCTGCAGTTTTGCGGAATACCGCGGAAACGTGGTCCCGCTTACTGAAGATATGCGCGCGCTGATCCTGGATCATGTCGAAAAACTGAATGCCGGAGGCATGCGGGCTATCGCCGTGGCCCAGAAAACGGAACCGGATAAAAAAGCCGGTGAATTCAGCATCGCCGATGAAGACGAAATGGTCCTGATCGGGTACCTGACATTCCTGGATCCGCCAAAACCGACAGCAGCTCCTGCGATCCGCTCGCTGAAAAAATACGGAGTCGATGTTAAAATCCTGACCGGCGACAACGAACGCACGGCCGCCTGCATCTGCCGGGAAGTCGGACTCAATCCGGATCATATGCTGCTGGGATCGGATCTCGACAGAATGACAGACAGCGAACTGTCGGCCTGTGCACGGAACACCAGTCTGTTTGCCAAGCTGACACCCTCCCAGAAGGTCCGGGTCGTGCGGGTGCTCAGAGAAGACGGACACACTGTAGGCTTTATGGGTGACGGCATCAACGATGCTCCGGCCATGAAATCTTCTGATGTCGGAATTTCAGTCGATTCTGCAGTCGATATTGCAAAAGAAACAGCGGATGTCATCCTGATGGAAAAGGATCTGGGCGTACTGGAAAACGGAATTATCGAAGGCCGCAGGACCTACGCCAGCATCATCAAGTACATCAAAGTGACCGTTTCCTCAAATTTCGGCAATATGTTCTCGGTTCTGGCGGCCAGCATTTTCCTGCCGTTCCTGCCGATGACAGCGCTGCAGCTGATCCTGCTGGCACTGATCTACGATATCTCCTGCATTGGCATTCCGTGGGACAATGTCGACCCGGAATTTCTGGAAAAACCGCGCTGCTGGGAAGCCGATTCGCTGAGTACCTTCATGATCTGGATGGGACCGATCAGCTCGATCTTTGATATTACCCTGTTCCTGCTGATGTATTTTGTGGTCTGCCCCGCTGCTTTCGGGGGACAGCTCTACACCCAGCTCACCGATCCTTCAGCGCAGCTGATGTACGTCGCCCTGTTCCAGGCCGGATGGTTCATTGAATCAATGTGGAGCCAGTCCATGGTCATTCAGGTGATCCGGACACAGAAAATCCCGTTCATTCAGAGCCGGCCGTCCCTGAAAACCGGAGCAGTGAGTGCCGCAGGAATTGCAGCGGCAACCATTATTCCTTTCACCCCCATGGCTCAGTCGCTGGGATTCGCCGTGCTGCCAGTGCAGTATTTTCCCATGCTGGCAGTGATTATCGTAAGCTACCTGCTGCTGGCCGGTAAAGTCAAGGGCATTTATTCCAGAAGATACGGTGAACTGCTGTAGAATATTACAGAACAGAAAAAGCATGTACGCTGAAAAAATCCCCGGAAATTCCGGGGATTGATGAGTGTACATGCTTTTTTATGCCTAGCAGTAATTTTCCATCGGATAGGTCAGGAATTCGAGCGGATCGAGCTGGTCAACGGTAACCATACCTGCAGGTGCGTTGATAACGGTCGGAATCCTGTTGACAATGGTGGAGCAGGTGTGTTCGACCGTTGCCGGTTTTTCGACCGAGAACACTGTATCCGGTTCGCCGAAAATCTTCCAGTCACACATATCGCCGTCATCCGGGCCATAAACCTTGCCGATGCAGGAGGTTTCAATAACCGGTCCCTGGAAGGTTTCTGTGGTGACTACCGCAGCCATGCCGATGCACTGGCCGGCCGGGATTGTCCGTCCCATAGTCTGTGAATACACATCGACATCACTGAAATACGGCACGCATTTCTGTGTCTGTGATTTGATGCTCCAGCCCATCTTCTGTGCCAGCGCTTCATTGGAGTTCCAGACATATGAAGGCATCATATCGACCGGATGAGCGATCTGTTCTTCAAATTCTTCTGCACTCAGGCCGACACCATGTGCTTTTGCAAGCGCCAGACCATATTCTTCAACATTGTAGCTGACAGCCCCTTCGATCTTGTCGATCTTATGGCAGCCTGCTGCGATCAGGGCAACAGCGTTAACCCAGAAAATATCTTCCATGCCGCTGCCGACAAAGGTTGCGCCATGTTCCTTTCCCAGAACATCCAGCTTGTTGGCCAGAACCGGATTGGTGGTCCAGCAGTCCGTGGCTTCTTCACAGGTGGAAACAACATTGATTCCCCGTTCCAGGCATTTCTTATAATGAGGGAAGCAGTCTTCCACGAGACTGAACAGCGTTACAACCGCGATATCCGGATCTGTGCTGTCCAGAACTTCATCGGCATTGTTGTTGATCAGAATCCCTGTCTTAAAACCGAGATTCGCATAGTCACCAATATCCATACCGACAATTTCAGGATTGGTATCGATAGCGCCGACAATCTGGGCGCCGTTTTCATAAAGATAACGGATGATGTATTTGCTCATCTTGCCGCAGCCATACTGTACAACTTTTACTTTTTCCATTTGAATCCCTCCTGTTTGATAACTTCAGTATAAAGTCTCAAGCAGGATGAGAGTCAAGATCGTTTTCAAAAGAAACAGGAACCTGCAGTCTCAGAAACATCGAGCGTCTGCTGCTGTCAAAAATATTAAACTCCGTCAGGACCTCGCAGATATAATCCCCTGCAATCTGATAGCCGTTTTCGCGGCAGTATGCCAGCAGCCTGGCTGCATATTCCTTTTCATGGTCATAATTATTCAGGTAAATGCAGGCATACATACCGCCTTCAAATACAGTTGTTTCCGATAGCAGCGGAAAGGTATCGTCGACGAAAACAAAGATCTGGTCCGCCGTAAAGGACTGATTCTGAAAGTCGTCTTTGGTAATTGAAGTCCCGGCATTACAGAAATAGATCTGGGGCAGATTGCGGCCGATAAGCTTCTCCTTTAGCTCCTTGAGCAGCATTTCGTAGGTATCCAGATCGTAGTCGTAGAAGTTAATGCTGGCTGGAATCGCATAAACACGCCTGTCGTGAATATATTCCAGCGTCCTGGTTCCGCTTCCCGGCGACCGACGGTAGCGGCTGATGCTTTCCATCGTCCGGTCAATTGCATTTTTCTGCAGTTCGATTTTGGCAATTTCACCATCTGCCTGAATCTTTTTCCGTCTCAGAATTTCTTCAATCAGGCCAAGATCTTCTTTTCGGAGAATATTGCCGATTTCAGAAAGACTCATCCCCAGTTCCTTCATATACTGGATCATGTCCAACCTGGCGTTCTGGCGGATATTGTAATACCGGTAGCCGGATGATGGATCCGTATAACAGGGATGCAGCAGCCCTTCTTTATCGTACAGCCGGAGGGTGGCGACAGTCGTGTGATTGATTTCCGCCATTTTCCCAATAGAAAGTTTTCCTTCATTCATGTGCGTGTCCGTTGTCTGTCATTTGATACAAGTCTGTATCCGGAATACAGTCAGACTCGAAAATCATAGTACCGCTGTCTGGTCAGATAATAGCATTCCTCATCTTTCATCACACCGTCCCACCGCAGTTCTCCGTGATGAAGAATTCCTTCATATTCCAGCCCGGTCTTTTCGAGAACGTGTGACGAGCGCAGGTTATCCGGATAACAGTAAGCGGAAATCAGGTCCAGGCCAAGCTCGGAAAATCCATACCGGACCACTGCCTCTGCTGCTTCCGGCATAAGCCCTCTTCCCCAGCAGCTTTCAGACATGGCATATCCCAGCATCCGGCAGACCGGATTATGGCGTTTCGGATCTTCCCTGAAACCAACTGTTCCGATTAATCTGCCGCTGCTTTTCAAAACCATTCCGAACACCTCGCTGTTGTTTAAAAAGAAAGCATCCATGACTTCAAGCGTTTCCTGCATTGTTTCATGGACTTTCCATCCCGCGCTGGGTCCGACATTGGGTTCACTGCTATAGGCAAATATATCATCTGCGTCTGCCGGTACCACCGGACGCAGGATCATGCGTTCTGTTTCCAGTATCATCTTTTCTCCATCCATCATAGAACTGTCCCGGTCTTCTTTCACGAAAGAACCGGTTCTTTTATTCTCAGGCTCTTTTATTCATATTATCCTACATTTTGCTGCGAATCCGCTTTGTTTTCTGAAATCTAAACCGAAAAAAACATAAAAAGAGACCGGTTTCCCGATCTCTCGATTATGGTCTTGGTTAAGCCGCTGATCTCATCAAGCGCTGCGTCTCAGATCCGGTCTTTCTATCATGTCTTTATTCTGCCAGAGGTTTTACCGGACGAAGTTCAATGTAACCCCGTTCACCCCGGGGCTCCAGCTGAATCCTGGGATTATCGCTGTCCCATTGGTACCCGATTCCAGCCGGATCGTATCGGCCGGCAGCGTCCTGTAAGGCACAAATCGCTTCACAGTAATCTTCTTCGTCGAAGGGTTCTCCCTGAAACATCAGATAGTGAGCGGCCGGAAGCTCAATTACATCGAAATCCTCCGGTACTTCCCCGTCATAATTAAGGGGCTTTTCAACGCCCTGAACATATTCCGATGTACCCGGTTTTCTGTACCGGAGCGGCAGCCACATACAGACCGGTTCCCGGCCTGTTATAAAAGCAGTGAGTACCTCAGATCTGCAGGTTTGCATAATACTGATGGATATTGAAATCCGACCAGCCTTCCCCGCCTTCCAGATACAGGCAGTATCTCGGATCCCCGTGTTCTGTGAGCGGTCCGTAATTCATCCAGCTGTCATTATACTTGTCAGCAATTTCCATGACAGATTTCAGGCATCCCGGGAAAAACCAGCGGTCATGAATATGTGTTCCCCATGCTGCCCAGATCCGCGCATCCGGATGGGCGGCCAGTACTTCATTGATGACTTTCAGATTTTCTGTTTCCCATTCCTGATTTTCCATTTCGTCCAGGTTTTTCAGATGGGTGGCGCGCTGCGGGTATAAAGCCAGAATTATCCAGCTGTCATAATGATAATCTTCTGCAATGTGGCGGACTGTTCCCAGTGTTGGATCCGTAACATCGGGCGCGCCGATACTCGGATTGATACTCATGACAATGAGCGGATTTTTCCCTTCCGTCCCCAGAACATAACGGGCTGTATTATCTGTATTGGTCTGATAAATCCATTTTTCCATAGCCTTCTCCATTAATCTGTTGTTTTCATTTAATAACTGAACAGGTCAGTCATTTGCATACCAGAAGATTTCTTCTCCATTAATATGCCCAGAATCAAACAGATCTATCAGGCTGAGATCAGACCAGAGAAACCAGATACGGCGTTACATAGGTTTCGATCAGTCCTGCAGTGATCAAAAGCGGAATCACGATCAAAACAAAAACTTTGCAGCTTCCGAGGATAACGGATTTAAAAGAGGCAGTCTGTCTCCTCAGACATTTTTTAGACAGAACCAGACAGAGATAAACGCCCATCCCCATACAGATAAACAGCGCCGACAATTCAAAAATCCCGTGTGGCAGAATCCCCATGATCACAACACCAGCCAGGCCGGAGGCTCTTGAAGCAGCGGCAATTACCGCACCGATCACAACGGCATTTACCACAATCGATATTACCGGCAGGAACAGAAATGGAATAAATCCGTAAAGAACCGATGTCCCTGCAGCCTCAATATTATTGAGAATCAGTCTCCATGCGTTAATCTCGCCATTCTCGTAAATACTCTGAGCAGATTGAGAAAAGATCTGCACAATGGCATCTGCCTCGTCCGGATGAACCCAGTAATAAGCCGTAAAGATAACGGCTAACGTCAGAAAAGCACCGCTGACAATTGCAATGGCCTTGAATACAGGCCCGTTTAAATAATCTCCACATTCGTTGTAATATTTCTTTAGCATATTTCTATTTTAACAGAGACGGAGCGCCTTGTTCCCGGTTGAATGATCATATCTGTTTTCTTCATAAAAAAACAGGACCCGGAGGGTCCTGTAAAAAGATTCGTTAAACAGCTGCATTAATGGCGGCGATACATCCGTCGCTGACAGCTGTTGCAACCTGACGGATTTGTTTTTCACGGAT
>JBMNSG010000111.1:0-7970 GCA_050945075.1 Eubacteriaceae bacterium
TTTAATAGGGTTAAACTTAAACCGGCTATCTTAACAAAAAGGAAACACGACTCGGAGAAGCTATAGAACGGATTGGCCATATTGACCGGACGGTCCATGCAGATCTGTTTGAAGCGCTCGTCACTTCGATTATCGGCCAGCAGATTTCCGGTGTGGCACAGCGGACAGTGTGCGGCAGGCTTGAGGACAGAATCGGTACGATCACACCGGCTGCCATAAGCAGTCTGAGCAGAGATGAATTGAAAAGTCTGGGAATCAGTTATCGGAAGGCGGATTATATTCAGGGACTGGCTGCAAGCGTCCAGTCAGGAGCATTAGACACTGGCCGTCTTTACGATCTGCCGGATGATGAGGTAATCAGCGAACTTTCTTCATTGAAGGGAATTGGTTCCTGGACGGCAGAAATGATCATGATCTTCTGTATGCAGCGTCCTGATATTCTAAGCTATGGCGATTTCGGAATTCGCAAGGGCATGCGGATGCTGTACCGGCATAAGGAATTGACCGCAGAGCGGTTTAAAAGGTACCGGAAACGGTATTCTCCTTACGGAACAGTGGCAGGATTGTATTTATGGGCTATTGCCGGGGGAGCGATCCCGGAGCTGAATGACCCGGGTGAAAAACAGACAGGAAACAGAAAGTGATGACTGAATACGAAAAAATGGTTCGAAATGAAATTTATAAAGCAACGGATCCGGATATAAGCCGGAAACAAATGGTCACGGCAAAGCTGATCAGAAAATACAACAAGGTTAAACCAGCCAAGGCAAAGAAGCGCCTGAAAATCCTTAAAAAAGTATTTGGATTCTGCAGCGATCTTACAGTTGTGCAGTCGGATTTTCACTGTGACTGCGGTTTTAATATTTTCACACAGGGTCTGGCTGTGATCCACAGCAGCTGTGTCTTTGAGGATACCAGTAGAATTGAGATTGGAGACGGAGCGGTGATCGGTTCCGGCACGGTTATGGCTTGTACCGGTTTTCCCCTGGATGCCGGATCGCGCCGACAGCTTATGAATCAGTCCCTGCCCATCATCCTGGGAAAGGATGTCTGGATCGGTGCCAATTGTACGATTCTGGGCGGGGTGACCATCGGAGATGGAGCTGTTATCAGGCCCGGTACTGTAGTGGCGGAAGATGTCCCGGAATGTGCAGTGGTTGCAGGAAATCCGGGTATCATTCAGCAGGAAGCTGCCGTATCAGGAAACAGCTTGGATAACAGTACTGATAATGGTGCAGACAACAGTACAGATAATAGTGCAGACAACGACACAGAAAGCAGTATGGACACCATCACTGGATCTGAGCGGCCGGAGTCTCCTGAATCTGGTTTAACCGGAACAAACGAGAATGAAGAGAACCTGTTTGCAGACAAGCGGATGGATTCGGAAACGAAACTTACCGTTATAAACGGACATTCAAAATAAAAAACGGCCTGATGGCCGTTTTTTATTTCTGTTTTCTGATACCGGAAAGAATGTAAATTTCACTGGTATCAATCATGGTGTCAATGTCGAAAAGATTTTCGAAATAAGCGGATTCTGTTTCTACATTTTGAAGTCCTTCCGATACCTTTCGTACATGTTCTCCGGAATGACGGCTGTTTATCTTTTCTTTGGATTCGCTGTGAGCGATCATGAAGCGTCCGCCCGGTTTGATCAGCTCGTATAGTTTTTCTGCAAGCGCTTTTTTGTCCGGAAAATGAGGATAGGCACTGTATATCAGAGCGAGATCGACCGGATCACAATTGAACTGGTAGAGATCTGCAGTTTCAAAGCTGACCCGTGGATCCAGACACTTTCTGCGGGCTTCTTCAATCATTTTGTCAGAAAGATCGATGGCGGTAATATGCTTCGGATTTTTATCCAGCAGGAAAGGAATCATTATCCCGGTTCCGGTCGCGATATCCAGAATTTCAGCATTTTCCGGAATATCAGCCATACCGAGAATAGTATGTATCTTATCCGGATTGTGGCTGGACATCTGATCCCATTGCGGAGCCATCCTGTTAAAAAAATCTCTGGTCTGTTGTGTATTCATGCTGTATTCCTCTCAGTCTGTTTTCAATGAACGGGGAAACTGTACAACCCGGCTTTTTTCAAGTGCGTAGACGATAAGCGGAACGAATACCAGCTGCAGAATAATACCCGGCAGCCCGGTCACAAACGATGCGGTCAGGAAAGCCTGAAATCCGTACGCTTTACCGGCGATTCCGAAAAATACGGTGTTGGCAATACCGGAAACGGCACGTCCGGCCAGCATGGACAGGACAAGTGACAGATACAGGTTCTTTCTCAGTGAGCGGTACAGTAATCCTGAGACAGCACCGTAAGCGCCCAGCTCAAACATCATGGCAGTTCCGGTCGGGAACAGCGGCGGCATACCCGTGAGAACGGAAGAAACAAGCGGGGTAATCAGCCCGCAGACCAGACCGTACTGCCACCCGAAACACAGCCCGCAGATCAGGACCGGAATGTGCATGGGCAGAAAGACAGTGCCTGCACCTACCATATGAAACAACTGTGGCAGGATAACGCCCATGGCCAGACAGAGTCCGGTTCCCACCAGATTTTTTGTTTTTGACTGCTGCATAAATACCTCCATCGGATCAATATGATTGCTAAAAAAATAACAGCTTTTGCTACTGATAAAGATATCAGGTCAAAAGCTGTTATGTAAGCCCCGCAGGGGGTTATATTCATGAAATTGTTAAAATTTTACCATAATCCCATCGAATACTGCATGAGCAGATCCATTACTGTGATGGCAACCCAGCAGGTAAAGCCCAGTAAAATCGGTTTACCGCCGGTTTTAACCAGGTGCACGATATTGGTATTAAAGCCGATAGCGGCCATAGCCATTATGATCAGGAATTTACTTGTCGCTTTCAGGAAGGCGATCAGCGCTGCCGGCAGTCCGAAGAAAGTCGTAACGACTGAAGCCAGAACGAAATAGAGGACAAACCAGGGGAATATTTTGCTTATGCTCACCTTGGGTGCGCCTTCTGATTCTTCTTCTTTTTCTTTTTTTCTGGTATTCCAGAATGCAAGGACCAGCGAGATGGGAATAATTGCCAGGGTTCTGGTCATTTTGACAATTGCAGCTGCCTGCAGTGTGTTGCTGCCGTGAATACCATCCCAGGCTGTCGCAGCCGCTGTAACAGATGAAGTATCATTGACTGCAGTTCCTGCAAAAATCCCGAAGCCTTCGTTTGAAAGCCCCAGCATCTGCCCGAGAGAAGGGAAGATCAGGGCAGCGATTACGTTAAACAGAAAGATTACACTGATTGCCTGAGCGACTTCCTCGTCGGAAGCGTCAATAACCGGAGCAGTAGCCGCGATAGCGGAACCGCCGCAGATTGAAGAACCGACGCCGATCAGTGTTGCCGTTTTCTGATCCAGCTTCAGGACCTTGTACATAATCCAGGCGGTAACCAGCGAGGTGGTAATGGTTACTATGATAATGGGCAGGGACTGCTGCCCTTTAGCCAGCACCTCTGACAGATTCATCCCGAATCCGAGGAAGACAACTGCTGCCTGGAGGATTTTCTTTGATGTAAATTTGATACCGGGTTCAAAAGCATCACGCTTTTTCACCACCAGTGCCAGAACCATCCCGATGAGGATGGCGAATACAGGACCGCCGATAACCGGTACCAGTGTGCCCAGATACCATGCAGGTATTGAGACAGCCAGTGCCAGCAGCAGGCCGGGTCCCTTGCTCTTTATAAATTCCATAAGACTCCTTTTTCGGGACAGGCTGTGCTGACTTGTAGATCAGTAAGCGCTGCAGTCCCGGTTCTGATTCATCAGCTCCTCGAAAAGAGCGGTGAATTCTTCCTGATTCAGACTGTCGGATGTCATTGATATTGTAAGTGTTTTTCCGAACTTCTCCTGTTCAAAAAAGGCACCGTAATAAACTTTCCCGTCCGAATCAAGTTTTCCGATTTTGTAGCTTCGGCCATCATACTCTTGTTCTGTATAAATGATTCCTTCAAGACCGGTTATATCATCTCCTGTACTTTCCGCAGTACGCAGTGTCAGACTGATGGTGCTGCTGGCAGTTTTGGTGTAAACAAAGCTGGCCAGATTCTCACCGATCACGGTACACATGGTAAGCGTATAGCCTGCGTCTGATGGCAGCTGAGCCGGAGCGAACGAAAGAACGGCGGAAGCTGCTTCCGGTGTTTCATATTGAACAATCGGGTTGGGCAGTTCACTGCTCTGTCCCGAAGAACAGCCGGTCAGCAAAAACAGACTTATTAAAACAAATACGACTGATTTTTTCATGGTTCGCCCCCTGACTGAAGTTCATGTACCCTGAATCTGTTATGATTGTTGGTGAAAGCCAAAGTTGTTGCATATTTATTATAATCGGTGAATTTGCGTACGGTCAATTTAATAAAAACGAAACAAATATTATCATTTATTATTTATTGATAAGATGAGCTTATCAGTAGTAATTTGATTAAGGAGAACGCGATGCCGCAGATGAATAAGGGTGGAAAATTTATATTCGGTAAATCAAAAATCCGGGAAGAGTATTAAACAGACAATCAAAGGCATACGTTCATCATCAAAAAACAGACACGGTTAAAAAATACCGTGTCTGACTATTTCAGATAATCAGGAAATAAAGAAGTGCTGCGGAGCAGATCGAACAGGCACTCCCCAGCAGCAGTTCCGGCAGGGTATGGCGTTTGAGCGTGATCGAACTCCAGAATATTGCAGCCAGAACCAGCAGTCCGGTCAGAAACCATGGACTGATCCACAGTGTCAAAACCGCTATGGGACCTGCAGTTGCCGATGCGTGTCCGCTGCTTTTGATGTGAAACACATAAGAAAAAACAGCAATCAGTGCACCGGTTATCAGGTAGGTCGAGTAAATCAGCAGTTCCATGGGCGTTCCATGGAGAATAAGAGTCAGGACCAGCCCCAGCAGATAACCGGCTACAGAGAGTATAACCGCCATTTTTCGTTCAGTGTTGCGGCCGCCCCGGTGAAGGACCGGAATGAACCGGCAGATCGGATAGGCCAGGACAGGCAGGATACTCAGGAAAAAGACAGCTTCCAGAGAAGCTGCCGGAGTCAGATAATCGTTCAGGAAAAGGATCAGAATAAAGACTGCCGCCATAACAGACGGAACAGTCAAGGTTCTGATGGTTTTCGCAAGCTTTAACATCGCTCATCTCCCCAGAAGAACAGCGCTACAGTCCCGGGTCCGGTATGACTGCCGATCGTGGTTCCAACGCTGTTGATTTCAATATCACCCGTAATATTCGGGAATAGTTCTTTTATTTTACCTGCTACAACTCCGGCATCCTCCGGACATCCAGCCTGTGAGATATAGCATTTTCCGTTGTAGCTCAGACCTCCGCGGGCATGTTGTTCCATCATGCGGACCATTTCGTCGATGACTTTTTTCTTGCTGCGGACTTTCTTGCGCGGAACCAGGCGTCCGTTTGCGTCCATGTTCAGAAGCGGGCAGATGCCCAGTTTGGTTCCGAACCAGCCGGAAGTTTTACTGATTCTACCGCCTTTGATGTAACTGGTTAAATCTGTGGAGAAAAACCAGTGATGCAGCTGCAGCTTGTGCTTTTCTGTCCAGACAAGCAGGTCTTCAAGGGACGCTCCGGAATCTCGCAAATCAGCCAGTGTATCCATCAGCAGTCCGTAACCGGAAGAAGCTCCCAGCGAGTCTTCGATAAAAATCCGTCTCTGCGGATATTCCCGGAGCAGCTTCTTTCTGGCAATATTTGCTGAATTGATGGTACCCGACAGACCGCTTGACAGGCAGACATGCAGAATATCTTTTCCTTCTTCCAGGAAAGGTCTGAAATAATCTTCATACTCTTCAGGGTTTACCTGAGAGGTGCCGGTATCTGCGCCATCAGCCATAGCCTGGTAAAACTTTGAAAATGGAACTGATTTACCCAGATCGTCTTCATAAGTTTTTCCGTTCAGGGAATAATGAAAGCAGATATAGTGAATATCCCGTTTTTTAAAATGGTTCTCAGATAAATCTGCAGTGGAACAGCAGCTTAATATATAATCGTTCAAAGATCTCTCGCTTTCGGTGTGTATACCCGGAATATCCGGAAAGGTTACATGTAGTAATTAAAACTACATAGGAATGGTAACTGTATTATAATACCGGTGAAAATTACAGTCAATTGTATACACGATGAATAGCAGGATAAAATAAGCGATGACACATACACATTTAGTATATTAACGATTGAAATAAGATAAACAGTCGAATAAAATGCCGGATATCGTGTTGTATATCAATTGCAGGATAGTTACGCCCACGAAAATGTAACGGGGGAAGGACAGAATATTTTGGATAGAAGACAGCAGAAAACCAGAGATGCTATTTTTGAAGCATTCACCAGACTTCTTGCGCAGAAAAGCTACAGCAGGCTGACGGTGCAGGAAATAATCGATGAAGCCAATATCGGACGCAGCACTTTTTATGCGCACTTTGAATCAAAAGACGAGCTGCTCAGAGAAATGTGTACAGATTTATTCGCACACGTCTTTTCCGGGTCCCTGCATTCAGAAAAAACACATGATTTTTCTCTGAAGAGCAAAGATCCGGAAGCGATGATCGCCCATATTCTTTATCATCTGCGTGACAACAAGAAAAACATCCTCCAGATTCTGGGTTCTGAAAGCGGTGAGCTGTTTACCGGTTTCTTCAGGCAATACCTGAATCAGATGCTCTCGCGCGGACTGATCGAAACCCTGCCAGTCAGGGATGTTCCGGAGGATTTCCTGATTAATCATCTCTCAAGCAGCTTTATCGGAATGGTTCAGTGGTGGATCGCAAACAGTCTGGAACAGAGTCCGGAACAGCTGGCTGCCTGGTTTATTGAAGTGATTCAGGGACAGCCGCATCCAGCTGGTTTAACACCTGGGCACAGTTATAATCCGTGACCAGAACGTTGATGTAACCACCGTTAATAGCGCCATGGATAGCCCGTGCTTTAGTCGAGCCGCCAGCAATACCGATGGCGTATTTAACATTCTTCAGGATATCAAGATCGATAGACATGACCTTGTCATTTTCCTCGAATTTGTTAATATTTCCTTTTTCATCATAAAACTTCATGCAAATGTCACCGCAGATATTTTCGGCTTCCATTTCATCGAACATCTGTGATGTGATATATCCGGTCTTGGTCACTGTCGAATTCTGTCCAGGAGAGCCTATTCCAAGCAGAGCAACATCCATTCTAGCGGCCTTTTTAAAAACCCGCTGGATACTATTTTCTTTTAAAAGTTCAGTTTTAGTACTTTTTCTGGATACCATTGCCGGAGTGTGAAGAGGCAGATAGATGCCGCCATACGATTTAGCCAGCATTTCTGCCAAGTAGTTACTATGCAGATCATTAGCAACTGTTCCCACACCTCCGATCAGCGGGACGAAGGTCAGATTGGAATGATAGTTGCCTGTAAAATTAGGAGCAATCCTGGCAACACTGGTACCCATGGTAACGCCAACGGTATCACCATCTTTAAGGATTCGGGACAGATATTGTGCGGCGGCTTTACCCATTGCATCTTTGGTTTCGGCATCATTACCAGTCGAATCGACAATATATACTTCTTTTAGTCCGAACTTTTCTTCGATCATCTGTTCAAGCTGAAAATATTTACGTCCGTTGACGTCAGAAACTGTAATGGTCACAATTCCGGCATCACGGGCAGCGGAAAGCAGTTTCGATACTGTCGGCCTGGATATTTTAAGTTTGTTGGCGATTTCCTGCTGACTCAGGTTCTTGTTATAATACAGATCGCTAACCCGCAGCATCATGCGTTCGTCCTCAAAGAGATTTTTTCTCATAGTTTTTCCT
This sequence comes from Eubacteriaceae bacterium, assembly GCA_050945075.1. Classification (GTDB taxonomy): domain Bacteria; phylum Bacillota; class Clostridia; order Eubacteriales; family Eubacteriaceae; genus UBA7485. Next base: position 7,858 of record JBMNSG010000111.1, read on the forward strand.
CTTGTATAAATTCATTTCCGCTATTTCTTTTTCGTTCCATCGCCGTTTATAAACTGATCATGTTTGTCTTCATTTTAACATACTGATAATATCAATGGATGAAAACCATTAAA
>JBMNSG010000112.1:0-7948 GCA_050945075.1 Eubacteriaceae bacterium
TTATACTATAATAATAGTATGTATTCCCCTTTAAATAAATTTAACACTATAACGATCAGGAAGTGACAGCCATGAGCCACAGGTATCTCTGTATTGACATTAACGGCACTACTGTCCGCCACGCTGTCATTGACAGTTCACTTAAGATTGAAGAACGGGCGGAAATCAAGCTTGAACCCGCAGAACACGTGTTTAACAGCATTGCTTTGCTATGCCGGGATTTATCCGGAGGGACCAGAGGAACGGCACTGGCAGTCGGAGGAATCGGCAGATCAGGCAGTGAGCTTAACCGGTTTTCAGGACTGAGCCCGGAACGCGAGAGCATTTTTTCGGATGAACTTAAAAATCTGACAGGAAAGCCTCTGACCATGATCGACCGGGCACGGGCTATTGTCCTGGCAGAACAGAAATGGGGAGCACTCGCCGGGTGCAGGAATGCCGTTTACTTTCATCTGGGAAGAGAGACCGGTGCTGCACTCATTCAGAACGATGAGATCGTCCGGGCTGCTTATTATTCAGATTTTGAAAAGCAGAGGAATGCAGCATGGGACCACGAAAATTCGGTCTGGTACCGTAAACGGGGAATTGCCACTCTGATTGATGATGCTGCAGATGACCGGGGAATTGATTCTGAGTCCATCGACAGCCAGATGATTATCGATTGGGCAGACGAGCAGGACGATCGCGTTCTGCAGGCACTCGACATATTCGCCCGTGATTTTATCCGGCTTATTTTTAATTTTCAGCTTGTCTATCAGCTTGACTGCGTAATTGTCGGCGGTACAATGACCCGGTATCCGGTTTTCAGAGATGATGTTTTCCGTTATCTGGATTTTTATCATAAAGTATATGAACCGCAGATTCCGAAAATCTGTCTGAAGGAAGCCGTGTTTACATCTGAATCGGCGATGATCGGCGCACTTGCCCATCATCTGGATATCTTTCCGGAACAGGTGGAAAATGACAGGAGAGTATAAAATGAGCATCGTCATGAATGCAATCGGCTCTGTACGGACGCCTTACACAAGCCGGGAAAATACACCCAAATCGGGGTTGGACAAGACAGATCAGGAATGTGAGATTATCCTGAATCCTGAGCTGGAAGAGGGCATTGCCGATATTCATCCCGGAGATAAATATTACCTGATTTTCTGTTTCGATCAGTCAATCGGGAAAGGCTTTGATCTTACGGTACCGGTCCGGGGCGTCGGCCCGATGCGCAGCCTCTTTGCGAGCAGGTCTCCGCATCGTCCCAATCCCATCGGTTTGTCACAAATCACAGTGACCGGTGTCAATCGAAATGTGATTCGTTTTACCGGTGCCGATATGTTTGACGGTACACCGGTCCTGGATCTGAAACCGGTGATTACCTCAAAGCCTGAATCAAAAGCGGACTAAGACAGGACCGGCCGTAGAATCCTGCCGCGATACTGCTGACGAAATTATCCCGCTGCTCATGATATCCTGCTGAACCAGAGCGATATCACGGGCAGCGGGATTTTTTTGTATCTGGATTCTGCTTTATATGATGCTTGATTTGTACGGGAAACGGCATATAATAAAATCATACAAATCATACTTATATGATTTTGGAAAGGGCCAGGGACCATGAGCGAAACCAGAAAAGATACGAAGAAAATTGCAGTAATCGGTGCCGGAATAGCCGGATTGACAGCTGGAATTTACGGAGAGCTCTCCGGTTATGATGTTCATCTGTACGAACAGCATAGTATTGCCGGAGGTGAATGTACCGGATGGAACCGGCAGGGATATTATATTGACAACTGCGCCCACTGGATGATGGGTTCAAAACCGGGAACGGATCTGCATCAGATCTGGCTGCAGACAGGTGCTCTGGGACCGCAGACGAAAATGCACCGGGAAGAAAAAATGTATACGTCCAGACTCGGGAATCAGGAGGCCGCGCTCTGGGCAGATATCGACCGGACAGAGCGTGAGCTCATTGCACTGTCACCTGAAGATGAAAAGCAGATCAGAAGGCTTCTGAAATACTGCCGTCTGGCGGAAAACATAGAAATACCGGCAAAAGTGCCATCAGAGCTGATGAAGCCAATGGAGGGGCTGAAGCTTCTGGCAAAAACCGGACCGCTTTTAAAAATTCAGAAAGAGTATAAGGGACAGAATATTGAAGATCTGGCCAATCGTTTCAAACATCCGCTGATCCGCGCGCTGATCTCTGATTTTACACCTTTGGACACCAGTGCGTCCTCCTTTGCCATGGCTTACGGCAATTTTGTCTCCGGTGACGGCGGGATTCCGGCAGGCGGGTCCAGAGCTATGGCTCAGCGCATGAAGGAACGTTTTGAGATGCTGGGTGGAAAACTGTTCACAGGAATCAGGATCATCCGTCTTGTTCCGGCCGGAGGAAAGGTTTCCGGTATTGAGACTGAAGACGGACAGTTCATCGAGTATGATTACATTATCCCGGCTTGTGATGCTTCGGTAACGTTCGGGACACTGCTGCCTGAAAGCTTTATGTCATCGCTCATGAAAGAAATGTTTGAAAACAGGAAGGCCTATCCGGTTTACAATACTTTTCAGTGTGCTTTTGCAGTCGATCTGGCGGAAGATCCGCTGGATGGAGAGGTAATGCTCGATACACCGGAACTGGTTTTCCAGCCGGGATTCGGTGACCGGCTGACGGTTAAATCCTACAGCTATGAACCGGATTTCGCACCGCCCGGAAGGCAGATTATCCAGACACTTCAAGGAGGATCTGAAATCCTGTGGCCGTTCTGGCAGGAACTGGGGAAAAATCCGGAAAAGTACCGGGAAACGAAGAAAAAATGGGCTCTTCAGACGCAGCAGACACTCGAAGAGCGTTTTCCGGTATTAAAAGGCAGGCTCACACTGCTTGACGTCTGGACACCGCTTACTTACAATCGTTACTGCAGCGCCTATAAAGGATTCTATCAGAGCTGTATGATCTCCAAAGACAGTGCAGCAATTCCTTACCCGCCGGCTCTTGTCCAGGGACTGGACAATGTGGTACTGGCCGGACAGTGGATCTCGCCGCCGGGCGGGCTTCCGGGATCTGCAATTACCGGAAAACAGGCGGTACAGAGAATTCTTAATAAAGATGGAAAAGACTTTCATCTTTAAACAATAGTGAACCGGAAATGGAACAGGTGAAATCAGAATGGGAAAAAAACTTGATGACAAAGGGATGTGGTCTGTCAAGGTCGGTGAACGCGGACAGATCGTGATCCCCAAGGAATGTCGCGACATGTTCGGGATCAGACCGGGGGATACACTGATGGTCATGGCAGACAAAAAACAGGGAATTGCCATTCCGCCGGGTGATCTGCTGCAGGGCGTGATGGACCAGATTTTTGAAGCTGGTATGGCTGAGGATCAAAAGAATAATCCCAAATAGCTCTGATATATCAGAATACAAAAACGGCCAGTCGCTTATGCAGTGACTGACCGTTTTTTTATGATTCTATTTTACCAGGTTCAGGAGATCTCCCGGACTTCATTTTCTGCCTGAAACAGGGTACAGCCGCCGGTATGGCTGGTACGGCTGCCGATTTCACGGACCTTGCGGAAATAATCGGACTGCAGAGCGCCGAGCAGACCAGATTCCATGACGTTTTGTTTTGAATACGGAGAAAACGGACACGGCTCTGCTGCTCCGGATGGATTGATATGAAAGAAGCCGCGGCCTGCTGCAAGACAGCCTCCCATAGCTTCTTCATCACCGGGAAAAGACAGGATAATGGTATCCTGATATCGTTTTTTCAATTTTTCGGATTGTTCGAACAGCCAGAGGAGTGCATTGCTGTCAAGCATCAGATAGTCTGCTCCAGGATCTACCGGAACATACTCGATCAGGAAGACACAGCCGCATCCGTTTGCCCGAAGTGCATTGATATTGGCATCAGAGGCAGCTTCACGGTAGTTTTCGGATGTGAGTGTATAAGAAACAGCATACAGAATTTTTCTGTCGTTCAGGCTGCTGCAGGCATCATTGATCTTTTTGGCGGTTCCCTCTCCGCGTCTCCGGTCAGTCTGAGTATCGGTTCCTTCGAGACTGAATACTGGTATCATGTTCCGGTTCTGGTCAAAAAAGTCGATCGTCTGCTCGTCCATAAGCATACCGTTGGTAAAAACAGGAAATGCTATCCCTTTATGGGCTGCTGCTTTCTCAAGAACGGGACGGTTCATCAATGGTTCTCCGCCTGCCAGCAGAATAAAACTTATGCCAATCTCTTCCGCTTCTTTAAAGATCTTTTCCCAGGCGTCTGTATCCAGTTCTCCGTCCGGTTTCTGATCACTGCAGATGCCTTCTGCGCGTGCGTAACAGCCCGGGCAGTGAAGGTTGCAGGAAGAGGTTATACTGGCAATCAGAAAAGGCGGGATATGCAGTCCGTTTTCTTCGGAACGGTTTCTCTTTTTTGCTGCTTCCAGCGATTTGGGGAGAAACGAGGCCGTAAAAGCCAGTCCCCGCGGACTTCTGGGGTAGTAACGTCTGGCAGTATCGACGATATCCTTTATACCGTCATCCATATATCGATTGAGATTGAACATTATAAACTCCTTTTATCAGATTCGGTGCTGGATACAAGATTCCGGATCAGCTGCTCGACCAGTTTCTGCCGTTCTTCCGGTTTGGAAATATCATATCCGCTGTAGATTCTGAATGCCTCGGGGGCGATACCGGCCATCTGAAGAGGGCTGATAAGCTGCATGGCCAGAATCCGGAAATCAGTTTCGTTTTTATCCGGCCAGATTTGCCGGAGCAGCGGGATCAGAGACAGTTCGGCTCCGCGTGAACCATCAGCGGCTTCCTGTTCCAGCGAAAAACGGATCAATTTCTCATATTCAGAAGAAAAGTCGAACATGGACCTGAGCAGATATTTCAGCTGCTGAACAGGTGACTGGCTGGGTACAGACGAAGAGATGTCCTGAAAAGCGGTTTCCAGCATATTGTCAATAGCGGCCCGGATCAGATTATCCTTGTTTTTAAAATGATAATTAATCAGTCCGGTACCCAGGCCGGCCCGTTCCGTGATCTGCCGGACTGTTATTTTCCGGGGGTCCGGATTTTGCCGCAGGAGATTTTCTGCGGCTTTAAGAAGCTCTGTTTTTGTGTTTTCCATTATATTCCTGTTATAAAGTCAGAAGAAACGAGTGACAGATCCGTTATTGAATCTGTTTTGAACATGTTCAATATATACCGGAATTCTGCTAAAAGCAAGAACGAATTTTTAAATGTAAAAAGGAAGAATGAAAAAAGGGAATACCGGATTATATTGCATAGCTGCCAGCCGGTTTAGAAACCTTCGCACCCGGGGTAGGAATGGATATAATAAACACATGACAAAAGATGAGGAGTCGATATGGATTACGAAGAATTAAGAGTACTCAGAGAAAAAAATGATGTGTTCCCGAATGAACTGGGAATCGTAATAAAAAAAATATCCGCGGGTTATGCGGATGGTGAACTGGTTATCCGGCCGGATCATATGAATGTCATTCATGCGGTTCATGGCGGTGTGCTTTTTGGCCTGGCGGATACGGTCTGCGGAAATGCAGCGGCTTCCTATGGGATCCCTATGACCACCATAAGCGGAACCATGAATTTTCTAAATGCAGCGATGGAAGGCAAATCATCGAAATTGTTTGCGACTGCCAGAGAAATCAAGCACGGACGCAAGATCTGTTTTTATGATGTCGATATTCATGATGACAACGACAGACTGATTGCACAGGGAACCTACACCTTCTTTGCGCTTGAAGATAAAAAGAACATTCTGTCGCCGGATTATGCCGCGGGTATCGAAGACGCCACAAAAAAATAAGCCCGAATTCCGGGAATTCAGATAAACAGAAAGTGTTTCGTCCAGACGTTCAGCTTCACAATTTCCGGACTTCCGGAAAACTGCGCTGGAACAGAACACTGCCGGCACCGGGAAAATTTCCCGGTGCTTTTCAGATCAGAAATAAAGCTGAAAATACCGGGATGGTAATCAGGGACAGGATTGTAGTTATAAAGACGCCAACGGCGGCATATTGCTCGTTTCCGTGATATTTGGCAGAAAGCATCGCACACATGGCAGCACCCGGCATGGCATTGGTAAGCAGAATAATTCCGGATAACATGGGATTGTTGAAAAAATGCAGGCAGATGCTCCAGATCAGAAGTGGAATCAGGCACAGTCTGAACAGACAGACCAGCCAGATTGATTTTTCACGGAACAGGCTGTCTGTCGGGTATTCGCCGAGGATACTTCCCAGTACGATCATGGACAGTGCCGGAGTAATGTCACCGATAAAGCTGACGGGTGTCATGATAATGTCAGGAATTGTAATACCGGTGAAATAAATGACCAGGGCAGCCAGACTGGCAAAGAGTCCGGGATTCATAATCTGTTTGATTTTCTGTCTGGTTGTGAGCGATTCTTCTTCTGCATAGCCGGACAGCAGGTGAACACCGTAGGTGAAAACCAGCAGATTAAAGGGAAGATGCAGGATAGATGCCGGGAAAACGGCTTCTTTTCCATACAATGCCATAACCACAGGAATACCCATAAAGCCGGTGTTGCCGAAAATGAGCAGCGCCTGAAAAGTGCCGCGGATTTCCTTTCTGATTTTGAACAGCCGTGCTGCCAGAAATGCCAGTACGGGTATACAGATGTATATCAGAAAGCCGGCGATCAGAAGCCCGGTTGTTTCCGCCCGTCCGGTTCCCGATGAAGAGGAAACAGAGGAGAGGATCAGAGCAGGGGATGTGACCGTGACAATCAGATCCGATATCCTGCGGTTGGTCTGGGGTGTAAAAATCCTGCGTTTCTGAAAAACAAAACCGATGGATAAAGCGATAAACAGCTCAATCATAACGGTTATCAATGGTTCGAATTCGATGTGGGGCCTCCTGTTCCGGATAGTACAATAATCCTGAGTAATCATTTTATCTTATTTTCAGGCTGTCCTGCAAATGAGGAATGTCTGTAAAGGATTCCTCTGAAAAGGGTATAGTATCAATGTGTGAGGTGTGAGATGTCAATCCAAACTGTATATTTTGCAGGCGGATGTTTCTGGGGGCTGGAAAAGCTGTTTGATTCTATTCCCGGTGTTGTCCGGACAGTCAGCGGCTACGCCAATGGAAAGAGCCCGGACTGCGCCGATTATCAAAGCGTCTGCAGTGGTAAAACCGGTTTCCGGGAAACAGTGGAAGTCCGGTACGATCCCGGACTAGTCAGTCTCTATACGCTGCTCTTTGATTACTTTTATGTGATTGACCCTGCGGTAAGAAACCGCCAGGGGAATGATACAGGCAGCCAGTACCAGACAGGTATTTATTATACAGATGAGCAAACCGGCAGGATAGTCGAAGAAGTGGCCGCAATCGAGCGTGAACGCACGGATCCTTTCTGTGTTGAGATTGGCCCGCTGCTGAATTTTTATCCGGCAGAAGAGTATCATCAGAAGTATCTGGAAAAGAATCCGGGCGGCTACTGCCATATTCCCGACCGCGAGATACAGATTTTGAAAAATGTCAGAATCGATCCCGGAAAATATCAGCGGCCCTCGAAAGAAAAGCTGAAGTCCTGGTTAACCAGGGAACAGTATGAGGTGACGCAGGAGGGTGCAACCGAGCTTCCTTTTCATAACCAGTACTGGGATCAGAACGGGGATGGCATTTATATCGATATTACGACCGGTGAACCGCTTTTTCTATCCAGAGACAAATTTCAGAGCAGCTGCGGATGGCCTGCTTTTTCTCAGCCGGTGGAAGCACCGGTTGTAGTCGGACGAAAAGACAGCTCACATGGAATGAACAGAATCGAAGTCCGGAGCCGTTCCGGGGATGCCCATCTGGGACATGTTTTTGATGGAGATCCTGAATCACCGACCGGAATCCGTTACTGCATTAACAGCGCCGCGCTGCGTTTTATCCCGTATGCGGAAATGGAACGGGAAG
>JBMNSG010000113.1:0-7929 GCA_050945075.1 Eubacteriaceae bacterium
TAGCTCAAAACCTTTACATCAGAGGCAGTTTAACGTATGATGATAAATAACAGCATAATGACTTATTAAATAAATGACATAATGAAATGGGTGTGAAAATATGCTCAAATATGAACTGATTGAAAAAGATATTCAGAGAAAAATTGAAAACGGTACTTATAAACCCAACGACAGACTGCCAATGGAAAAAGAGATGTGTGAGACCTACGGCGTCAGTAAAATAACCGTAAAACGGGCGATGGATTCGCTGGTTGCCAAGGGGCTGATTCTGAAACGCAGAGGTGCAGGTTCTTTTGTTCAGGATATTAATATCGATGATCTGAGCAACGCTTTTAACAGCATGTCCAGTCAGGTTGCCGGTTTTACTGAAGATTACAGAAAAACCGGTAAAAAGATCACTTCGATTGTTCATATATTTGAAGTGATCGTGCCGCCTGAGAATGTTGCAAAACAACTGAGGATTGAACCGGAGAGCTTTACCTATCATATACTGCGGACCAGACTGCTCGATGGTGTACCGGCTGCAACTGAAGATATGTATATGCCTATCGATATTATTCCGGGCCTTAAAATGGAACATCTGGAATCTTCGATTTACCGGTATATCCGCGAGGATCTGGGACACAGAGTGTACAGTGCGCACCGGACACTCAGGGCCAAAATGCCGACGGAAGAATATAAGAAATATCTGCAGCTTGCGGATAATGTACCTCTTTTTGAGGTGGAACAGGTGGGCTTCCTGGATGACGGCAGACGTTTTGAGTATTCCATCAGCGAACATCCGGGTGATAAATACGAATTTTTCACAGTCAGTTTTAATTGAACATCAGAGGCCGCAATCCGGCCTTTTTTTATTATTTTTGGTATGATAGACATCATCAGTATAAAGCGAAAAGAGGATGAATCATGACGAAACGGATAAAACACTCTTTCAACAATAGAATAATAATGATGGCTGCGGCCGAAAAGGCAGAAACGATGATCATTCCGGGAAATTCAGCTAAAACCGGGGCCATACCCTATACAGATTCTGAAATATCAGGGGTTTAAGATGCCTGAAGAGATAAAAGAACAAAGGTTTCTGAATCAGTTTGTCCGTATAACTACGAATTTCGGAAATCTGATTTACTTTAAAGCAATACGAAAAGCTTTTTCAGCACTGACACCGGTTCTTGTTTTGATCGGACTGGCTGCACTGATTGAAAAAGGATTGCTGCCGTTATGGATGAACGGACAGGTGCTGGAAGCGACTCAGAGTCGTATTGTGTCTTCGATCAATCTGTTGTCCGGGTTGATCGGGTTCATTCTGGCAGGATTATGCGCCTTTTTCCTGACAGAGAGCAGAGGAGCGGGCAAGTCGCTGTTATCCGTGATTTTAGCCCTGGCTGTTTTTATAGTCCTGCTTCCGGGAGATTCAGGTTATCATTTTCCCCGGATTATCCGCACGATTACGGACTGTACCGGCGGGATTACGGGGATACTCTACGGAACGATTGTGGGCCTTCTTTCTGCGGGGATTTTTATCGCCCTGTGCAGAGTGGTTGAAAAGCGGACAGTATTTCTGGAACAGCGTCTGCAGCTTTTACTGAACCTGATCTGGATGGCAGTTTCCATTATTGCCGTGTTCACACTGTTTCGTGTGGCAGGCGACTGGCTGGAAACTGTTTTCGGAACTGAATGGATTATTGTCCTGAACAGCTGGATTGCATATCCGCTGGACAGCTTTTTCAGTTCAATTCTCGTTGTCTGTCTGTTTTTCGGACTGGGCAATCTGATTTACTGCTTTGGCATTGATCCGACTGCGATCACGGGTACTCTTACCGTTCCATTTCTGATCGTAAATGTTTTCGCAAATATGATGTCCTATGTGAATGGACAGACTGCCGGCCATATTGTCAATCTTTCTTTTGTCAGCCAGTTTGGTATGATTGGAGGCTGCGGATCGACTCTGTGCCTGATCCTTGCACTGCTTTTGTTTGGCAGACGGGATACCAGCCGCAAGCTGGCGAAACAGAATTGCAGGAGAGGACTGTTCAATATAAACCAGCCGCTGCTGTTTGGAATGCCGGTCGTATTTAATATGGCTCTGGTAGTGCCGTTTACCATCGTTCCTGTTATCGGAATGCTGGCCGCCTGGCTGGCAACAGCTCTGGGGTGGATGAATGTCTGTACGATAGCCATACCGGCCGTTACACCGCCGCTGCTGGGTGTTTGGCTGGCTACGGCGGGAGACTGGCGGGCCGTTATTGTGCAGCTGGTGGTTATTGCTGCGGGTACCCTGATTTACCGGCCGTTTATTGGTAAAAGTGATCAGGCTCAGATAAAGAGTGCGCAGGCTTTTAAACGAAGCAGGAGCAGACAGAAGTAAAAACAGAGGAATAGAATCCTGGAAGTTTAAAGGAAAATCACCCCGGTGGTTTCCCTTTTTTTAATCCATATTTCAATATTTAATTGTGTTTTAAAGTTAATTAATCCGATATACACTTAAAAAAGTAGAAACACTGGCAGCTGAAAAATAGATTATAATGTATAATTAATATAATATAATATATATGCGGATTGTATGGATTGAATCACAGGAGAAACTATGAACGATATTATGCTGCTTAAACCGGAACTGAAGTCAATGATCTGGGGCGGAAACAAACTGAAATCTATTTACGGGCTGGATATTCCCACCGATACGACCGGAGAAGACTGGACAGCATCCGGGCATCCGTCCGGGGACTGTCAGATTCTGAATGGACCGTATAAAGGAGAAACCGTTTCTCAGGTCTGGAAAGAACATCCGGAGCTGTTCGGGAATTATCCCAGCGACGTTTTCCCGCTGCTGGCAAAAATTATTGATGCCAGGCAGGATCTGAGTATTCAGTGTCATCCGGACGATGCTTATGCAAAGAAGAACGAAAACGGAGCCCTCGGAAAAACCGAATGCTGGTATGTTCTCGATGCGGACCCGGGTACAACTATCATTACCGGACACAGTGCAAAAACAAAAGACGAACTCTGCAAGATGATCGATAACGGGGAATGGGACAAGCTTCTGGTTGAAAAACCCTGCAACAAGGGTGATTTCTTCATGATCGAGCCCGGTACGCTTCATGCCATTAAAGGCGGAACCCTCATTTACGAACTGCAGCAGAGCAGTGATAAAACCTATCGGATTTATGATTACGGTCGTCTGCAGAACGGAAAACCCAGAGAACTGCATACACAGAAAGCCAAGGACGTACTGGTCTGCCCGACACCGGATACATCGAGAGTTCCGGAGGATATTCCTGTAGAAGGCGGTAAACTCACCAGACTTGGTTCATCAGCATTCTTCACAGCAGAAAAGCTTGAAGTACAGGATAAGGTTATTCTGCCGCAGGATCGTTATTTTACCATGCTTACGGTAGCTGAAGGAGACGGAACCATTGACGGTGAAAAGGTAGCACCGGGCACGAGCGCGCTTATTCCGGCGGGAGACGGCGATATTGTAATAACAGGGCCAATGACTGTAATGATCGGAACCCCTGAAAAGAAATCCGCGGATCTCTGATTAGCGGATTTCCGATTAATAGAACACACTGACTGGACCCTTCTGGTAAAGCATATCGGAAGGATCCAGTCTTTTTTATTCTGCTTTTTATGAAGAATACACACACAGGCAGATCCGGTGTTCGCGCATCAGGTAGTTTGACACCGGATGCGCACCGAAGTATATTAAAATGAATATACAAAACAGATTAAGGAGAAAATATGCATTATACGTTCAGACCTTACGGAACCTGTTCCACTCAGATTGATTTTGATATCGATCCGGAAACAACCCGTGTTACGGATATATCATTTCAAAACGGATGTGACGGCAATTTAAAGGCACTTTCTGCACTTGCTGACGGGCTTACAGCCGATACGATTATTGAAAAATGCGGTAGTATTACCTGCGGACGCAAAAATACCAGCTGTTCGGCACAGCTGGCAAAAGCCATTTCAGATGCTCTGACAGAATCCTGATCTTGATCCGGGCAGGTATTTGGCGATTCCTGCCAACTACCGGTTAAGACTGAGGATTCTATTCATACAGTGAATCCTTATTTAGGGCTGTTGTGATTATTCATGACTGCCGTGATGATGATTTTCGCTGCATGCATCAGAACTCTGCTGGCCGCTGCAATCATTGGTACAGCTGCCATCCTGCTTTTGCGACTGATCACAGTTTTCAGTAGCTGCAGTGCAGTTTACACCAGTCTGACTGGTACAAGTGCCGTCACAACCGGTCTGTCCGCAGTTCGGGCATGTCTGACTGGTGCTTTGTACCTGAGCAGTGTTCTGATTCTGTGTACAGTTCTGATTCTGGCTGTCTTCCCAGCTGCACTGCGTCCGGGCATTCAACTGAAGCCGAGACTGTGGCTGCAGTCCTGTCTGGCTGCCGGATCCGTTCTGGGAAGCGAAGGCCGTTCCTGCCATCAGCATCATAATAGTAACGGCCGCGATTACAACAATCCATTTTCTTTTCATTTCATCCTCCTGAAATCTTTTTTTCTTTATCTGATAAACACATCTTAAGGCTCATTTGTGTCAGAAACGTGACAGTTTCCATAAATTAAAACTTTTTATTTCTGCTTGTTCACTGTCGATCTGACGCAGAATTTCCATATTTTCGGGTTATACTTTTCTTATGAAAACTATATTAATTGCAGATGATAATCCTAAAATTGCGCAGATTCTGGCGCAGTTTATAAAAAAAGAAGGCTGGAGGCCGGTTATAGCAGAAGACGGTCCGCAGACACTGAAACAAATGGAAACGGAACATCCGGCAGCTGTGCTGCTGGATGTGATGATGCCCGGGATGGATGGTTTTGAGGTCTGCCGGAAGATCAGAGAAACGAGTGATGTACCGGTGCTGATGGTAACTGCACGGGGCGAGGATTATGACCGGATTATGGGACTGGATACCGGTGCTGATGACTATATTGTCAAGCCGTTTTCAGGAGCTGAAGTGATGGCCAGGATCCGGGCTGTTTTAAGAAGACTCGGTGATGATTCCGGATCCAGAGTCAAAAGCAGCGGCTGTCTGACGGTCAATCTGGATACATATAAGGCCAGTGTTTCGGGACAGAATATAAAGCTTTCAAAAAAGGAAATTGAACTGCTGTGGACACTCCTGTCCAGCCCCGGCAGAGTCTATCCGAGGGAAATTCTGCTGGACCTTCTGTGGGGGATTGATTACAGCGGGGACACGCGCACCGTGGATTCACATATCAAACGGCTGCGAGCCAAACTTGGGGCTGTCGAACATCCGGACTGGGATATAGCCACAGTCTGGGGTGTCGGATATAAGTTTGATGTAAAAACACAGCAGCAGGCAGGCAGCGAAAAGAACGGGAAAGCACAAAAAGAAAATGGCGGCGGGTGTATCAGAGAACTGCATCAGGAAAACAGTCAGGAACAGAATCAATGAAAAAAGCAGGCCGATGGAGCAGCCGGATTGCCGGAAGACTTGTTTTATACTCAGTGCTTTCCCTCGCGGTTTTTGCAGTGATTGCCGGGCTGTTGTTTTATTCATTGATTACCACCCAGAATACCGAAACAACTAAAACGACCCTTATACAGAAAGCAGAATCCATAGCATCCTCATACTCGGTTTTTACAGAGGATTACGGGGAAGAAAGCGGAGGTTCCGGCCGCGGCCATCAGGAACAGGAAAAAGACGGAAAAGGAGCCGGGTACAGCGCTTATTCAAGGCTGGTAAGCAGTATTACAGATTCAGAAGTCTGGCTGGTCGATCAGGATTATCAGCTGGTTGTTCCCGAACACGACAACAGTCAGACGTTTTCCTACGAGCCATTGCCGGAAGGGGCGGAAACGATTGTCCAGACAGCCTTTAACGGCCAGTCAAGCGCTGAGGAAATCTATTCTGAAAAGCTGGGCACCGAAACAGTGACAGCCGGTGCACCGGTCACATCTGCGGACGGAACAATCCAGGCGGTCATTCTGGTGAATTCCGCAGTACAGGGTATCACCGATGCTTCCAACGTTACACTGAAAGTCCTGGGTATCAGTTTTCTGGCAGCACTGGCAGCAGGACTTCTGTGTGCCGTGATTCTTTCCCGCAACTTTACCAGACCGCTGATCAAGATGGAAAAACAGGCCCAGGCACTTGCTGAAGGGGATTTTACGGCTCAGAGCGGGGTAAACAGGCGCGATGAATTCGGAACGCTTGCAGATTCGCTGGATGAGCTTGCGAAAAAACTGAAGCTTTCGGCAGAAGAGCAGCAGCATTACCAGCAGATGCAGCAGGACTTCTTTTCGCAGATTTCTCATGAACTCAAAACGCCCGTTACTGTTTTATCTGGCAGCCTGGAGCTGCTTTCACAGGGAATCGTTACTGAACCGGAGGAGGTTGCCGCAAGCCATCAGGAGCTGTACGAAGAGAGTCTGGGACTGAAACGTCTGGTTGGTGATCTGCTGGAACTTTCAAGATTGGGTAATACGGATTTTTCGCTCAACACAGAACCGGTAAATATTTGTGATATTGCAGGGGATGCAGCCCGGGCAGCCGACAGGCTTGGCAGAAACAAACATGTATCCATCGATTATCAGACAGATAACCCGCTTTACATTCTGACAGGCGATTATGCCAGACTCCGGCAGATGTTGATGGCTGTTCTCGACAATGCCATTAAGTTTTCTCCGGAAGGCGCTGTAGTAACAATGCGTAAAAACAAGAACGAGATCACAGTCTGCGATCAGGGGCCGGGGATACCGGAAGAAGATATTCCCAGAATATTTGAACGTTTCTGGAAAACCGGGGGGGAAGCCAATCCCAACGGAACCGGACTGGGGTTAGCGATTGTAAAAAGTATAGCTGACCGGCACGGGATAAAAATCGTTGTAAGTAACACAAAAGGAACGAATTTCCGCTTTATTCTTCCGGAAAGCCAGACTGAATCTTGATTTTTTAACCGATATTGATAAAATGAGAGTTGTTTATCCGGGGTTCCGGATAATTATACTCAGGTATTGGCCTGCATAAGAAAGTAGGTCTGCATGTCAGATTCGAGCATAACTAAAAAAGCCCTGGCGGATGCACTCAAACAGCTGATGCAGACGACATCCTTCAGCAAGATCAGCGTTGGTAATATCTGCAGTCTGTGTGATATGAACCGCAAGAGCTTTTACTATCATTTTAAAGACAAATATGATCTGATTCACTGGATTTTTTATACAGAATTTATCACCACTGTTGCCCACGATGTCCCGGAAGACGGCTGGGAATTACTGCTGAAGGCTTGTCAGTATTTTTATGACAACAAGACCTTTTATGTGAACGCTTTTGAAATAGACGGGCAGGATTCATTTCGGGAATATTTTACCGAAGTTCTCAAATTTCTGCTTCTTGAGTATTTTGAAGATGTTTTTCCGGATGAAGAACATACTATCTTCTTTTCCTCATATTTCACTGAGGCTTATGTTCTGGCTATTCAGCACTGGCTGGCAGAAGAAGACTGGCCGCCGGAAGAATTCGTCAAAGAATTAAAGACATTTCTGAAATCCATGGCTGAAAAAATTCTCGATTAAACAGACTTCAGATATAACAGTCTGCTGCAATTCTCAAATGTATATAAAACAGAATCCCGTTCAGGAAGACCTGATTTTCACAGTCTTCCCGAGCGGGATTTTTCAGGCAGCAATTTAAGTGCAGGCCGGTTTCGTGCTCACAAAATTTATTTTTCCATGTAATCCCGGGCGGCTTTTTTTCGTGCTTCAATTTCATCTGCGGGAGTGGCAGCCTTCAGAGCGTCTGCCAGAGTCTGGTTGACGATAGTTCCAAACGGACTGCGATCCCTGTTTTTAAACAGTTCTCCTTTAGCGGTGACACCGAGGGATGCAGGGCCCATGGCAACCACCTGGTCGATTATGTTAATGTCATTCACGGATTCC
>JBMNSG010000114.1:0-7789 GCA_050945075.1 Eubacteriaceae bacterium
TGAAGATGCTGATTCCAAGGAAAAATACGATCTGGCTCACGAGCTTGCAGAAATGGCTCTGCAGGAATTCGGAAAACCGTTCGGAACACAGCGTTTCCTGACCCGTGCACCGAAATCACGCCAGGAACTGTGGAAAAAAGAAAAAATCGACCCGAGAGCGATCGACCAGGAAGTCGTAACGCTCATGCACTCCACACACGTGGGCTGTGCTTCGGATCCTGAATCTATTTTACGCCGGTCTGTACGTACAAGTATGGCCGACGGCTGGGGCGGTTCCATGATCGGAACCGAATTCTCCGACATTATGTACGGAGTCCCGAAGGAACGTGCATCGGAATCCAATCTCGGTGTTATCGATCCTGAAATGGTCAATATTGTCCTGCACGGACACGATCCGAACCTTGCGGAAATGGTTGTTGTCGCTTCTCAGGACCCGGAACTGGTGGAACGTGCCAAGGAACTGGGCGCCAAGGGCATCAACGTTGTCGGTATGTGCTGTACCGGGAACGAAATGACCATGCGTCACGGCATCAAAATTGCCGGTAACTTCTATCAGCAGGAAATGGCTGTTATTACCGGAGCTGTGGAATCTGTCATCGTCGATGTTCAGTGTATCTTCCCGGCACTGCCGAAGCTTGTGAAAAACTACCACACCCGCTTTATCAGTACTTCCCCGAAGGCTGTTATTGGCGGCGACCTGTTTATCGAATTTGATGAAGAAGATCCGCTGGGCTGCGCTAAAAACATTGTGGCACAGTCTGTGGAAAACTACGTCAACCGTGATGATTCCAAGGTTAATGTTCCGGAACTGAAATCCGAAACCATGGTCGGCTATTCTGTGGAAACCACGATTGCCTGCCTGGACCGCGTTGTCAATTCACAGACCGATGTTACAGGAACCACCAAGCCGCTTGAAGACCTGATCTGGTCAGGTGTTATCCGCGGAGCTGCCGGCGTCGTCGGCTGTAACAACCCCAAGACTGAACACGACTATTCGCACGTCGAACTGATGAAACGCCTGATTGCCAACGACATTATCTGCGTGACAACAGGATGTGCCGCTCAGGCAGCAGCAAAAGCCGGACTTCTGAAAGTGGAAGCCAAGGAACTCTGCGGCCGCGGTCTCCGTGAAGCCTGCGAACGTGCCAATATTCCGCCGGTCCTGCATATGGGCTCCTGCGTAGACAACTCGAGAATCCTCGATCTGGTCTGCCTGGTTGCCAACGGACGCGGTGTCGATACGGCAGAACTGCCGGTTGTCGGTGCAGCACCTGAATGGATGTCTGAAAAAGCCGTAGCCATCGCCACTTACTGCGTAGGAAGCGGACTGAACACCTATCTGGGTATCGTACCTTATGTTGAAGGCTCCGATGTATTTATGGACCTGATGACAGACGGCATGAAGGACTGGACAGGCGCTAAATTTGTCTTCGAAAAGGATCCCGACAAGACTGCGGACCTGATTATCGAAGATATCGAAGAAAAACGCGCCGCCCTCGGTATCTGATGCCGGGACGGATCAGCTTAGACTGGAACAAATCATGAAAATAGCATTGACCGGCAAGGGCGGTGTCGGAAAGACCACGATAACAGCAGGTCTGGCCCGTTATTTTGCCGATAAAGGAAATCAGGTCCTCGCAGTAGATGCGGATCCGGATGCCAATCTGGGTCTGGCTCTCGGTATGAGCGAGGAGGATATAGCAGAAATCACGCCGATTTCGGAACGCAGCGATCTGGTCGAAGAACGGACCGGAGCGACCCGCGGCACGTTTGGCTCGATGTTCAAGATGAATCCGAAGGTTTCGGATATTCCTGAAAAATATTCGAAGGAACACGAAGGCGTCAAGCTTCTGACCATGGGAACTGTGGATACAGGCGGATCCGGATGTGTCTGTCCGGAGCACGTTATGCTCAAAATGCTCATGAATCATCTGGTCCTGTTTGAAAAGGACGTGGTGATCATGGACATGGAAGCCGGGATCGAGCATCTCGGACGGGGAACGGCGCAGGCAGTGGATGCCTTTATCGTAGTCGTTGAACCCGGTGCCAGGAGCATCCAGACTTTCCACAAGATCTCAAAGCTTGCGGGAGATATTGGTGTCAGACGCGTCTATGCGATCGGGAACAAGATCCGCGACCGTAAAGACGAGGACTTCCTGAACGAAAAAATCGGAGCAGACAATATCCTCGGATTTATCCCTTACAGTGCAGACATCGCCGATTCAGACCGCGCAGGTCACAGCCCCTATGAAACTGAAACCCTGAAGAAGGTGATCGGTCAGATCGGGGAAAAGATCGAAGCGATGAGTAAAAGCTGATCGGCCGTCAAACCCTGGAACACAGCTCTTAATATAGATAAGGAATAGAATGGATAAAAATCAAATAAATCTGTTTGATCTGATCTTCAACGGTACAGCCGAATATCTGGAACGTGCGGAAAAACTGGTTGCGGAAACGGTCGCCTCTCACAGCGCCGACACTGTCGCCAAGCTTCCGGAAACGGCTTATGCACTGCCTGTGATCTACGCAGTGACCGGTGAAAAAATCGAAACAGTCGGCGAACTGCCGCATGCGCTCGAAATGGCCAAGGAACGCATTCACCGCACCAGACTCCTGCAGAGTGCACTCGATGCAGGTGTAGCTTCCGGCATGCTCACAGAAATCATCCAGGCCTGCAAGTATATCGACGGTAAGCCGCATCCGGAATGGGTAGACGGACATCTCTCCGATGCCATCGTCCGTTCCTTCGGCGTTGACCTGGTTACACAGGATATCCCGGGTGTTGCTGTTATTATCGGCAAACACGAAGATCCGGCCAAACTGGCAGAAGTCATCAAATCCTACCAGAACAAGGGTCTCCAGACCTATCTGGTGGGTGAAGTCATTGACCAGGCCCGCGAACAGAAGATCAAAATGGGCGTTGACCTGCGTGTCATTCCCTGCGGCTACGATATCGAAGACGTCATTAACGTCGTATCAGTTGCCGTCCGTGCTTCTCTTATGTTTGGGAATACCCCTCCCGGGGAATGGGAAAAACACCGGATCTATACACGTGATCACATCATGGCCTTTGTCAACGTCTTTGACAACTACACCGACAAGATCATCGCCGCCGGTGCCTGCGCCATCGAACTGGGCTTCCCGGCAGTCGTCGAAAATCCGATTCCGGAAGTTCCGACCCTGCTGCTGGTACAGCCGGATCACGACAAGACTGTCGCTACTTCCCTGGAAGCCCGCGGCATCAAGATCAAGGTTACTGAAATCAACTGTCCGGTCTCCGTTTCATCTGCCTTCGAAGGCGAACGTGTCCGCAAGGGCGATATGAAGGGTGAATTCGGCGGAAACCGCACCAAATCATGGGAACTGGTTCACACAGTGGAACTGGGCGATATCGAAGATCACAACATCCAGATTATCGGACCCAATATCGACGATGAACAGTTCAAGGATACAGGACTCATCCGCCTGCCGCTGGGGATTGATGTCCAGGTAGCCGGCAAAAACATGCAGACCGACTTCGAATCGGTTCTGGAACGCCGTCTCCATTACTGGCTCAACTTCATTGAAGGTGTGATGCACGTCGGCCAGAGAAACATTAACTGGATCCGTATCTCCAAGGAAGCTTTTGATGCCGGCTTTACGCTGGAACATCTGGGCGAAGTTATCTACGCCAAGATCCTTGACGAATTCGATAAGGTTGTCGATAAGGTTGCCGTCACCATTTATACAAAAGAAGACGATGTTGTCCGTCTGGAAGAAGAACTGGTCAAGCCGATCTACGACAAGCGTGATGACCGTCTGGCTTCCCTGACAGATGAAAATGTCGATGTCTTCTATACCTGCACCCTCTGCCAGAGCTTTGCACCGAGCCACGTCTGTGTTGTTACACCGGAACGTCTGGGTCTGTGCGGCGCGGTTTCCTGGCTGGATTCCAAGGCGACCAAGGAACTCGATCCGACAGGACCGGCACAGCCGATCCACAAGAACGGCGTGATCGACGAACATACCGGACGCTGGCAGGAAGTCAACGATACAGTTGCCAGATGCTCACAGGGCGCGATCGAATCGGTTTCCCTGTACTCAATCCTCGAAGATCCGATGACCAGCTGCGGCTGCTTCGAATGTATCTGCGGGATTATGCCGGAAGCCAACGGGGTTATTATCGTCAACCGTGAATTCCCGGATATGACACCTACCGGAATGACCTTCGGGGAACTGGCTTCCCTGACAGGCGGCGGTGTCCAGACACCAGGCTTCATGGGCCACGGACGTCATTTCATCTCCTCCAAGAAGTTCATGGCAGCAGAAGGCGGGATCACCCGTATTGTCTGGATGCCCAAGGAACTCAAGGATGATGTTGCAGAACGTCTGAACAAATCGGTCTTCGAAATGACCGGTATCGAAAACTTCACCGACATGGTCTGCGATGAAACCATCGCTACCGAATCTGAAGCCGTCTGCGAATGGCTGGCAGAACACGGTCATCCGGCACTTGAAATGGATGCGATCATGTAAAGATCCTGCAGTTTACCGCGGTTTCTGCTGCGGAGCGGGATTGATGTTATAATGTAAAGCACAACCGGCGCTGTCAGTTTGTAATGCATCCGCATAACAGACCGGCAGCGCTTTTTGCATTTTTGACACATTGAACATGAAAGGACGGATACGGAAGGTGAACGATAACGACGAACGGCTCGAAGAGCGCAATGCCTATCTCAAGGAGCTTTTAAAAGAAACGGAAGATGATTTCGACAACGAGGAGCTCCTGCACACGCTCATGGAACAGCGCGTTTCCAGAAACATCAACGAAAAGGAAGAAATGAATTTCGGCCAGCGGGCTGCGGACAAGGTCGCTCAGTTTGCCGGCAGCTGGGGCTTTATTTTCTCGTTCTGTGCGATGATGGTGGTCTGGATGATCATAAACATTATGATGGCGGACCAGGCGTTTGATGCCTACCCGTTTATCCTGCTCAATCTGGTACTCTCCTGTATTGCCGCCATTCAGGCCCCGCTGATCATGATGAGCCAGAACCGTCAGGAAGAAAAAGACAGAAAACGGGCGGAAAACGACTTTATCGTCAATCTGAAAAGCGAGCTTATGGTCGACAATCTCCATGAAAAACTGGACCAGGTGCTGGAAAATCAGGAACTGATTCTCCAGACCATAGAAGCCGGTGAATCAGAGGAAGAAGAACTGATTGAATCACAGGAACAAAAACCGGCTGGATCACAGGAACCAGAGCAGGAAGTTTCAATGTAAGCGGATACGGGAAAAGCGTATCCGCTTTTCCATAGGCATGGCTGCGATTGTCTGAAAAAAAGCAGAACAGTACAAAATAAACCTGTCTATACATGACAACCCCCACAGGGGGAAGCTGTATAATAGAAGTGAAAACATTATCACCTGAGGGTGAATGAATCACAGAATGTAATAACAAATTTTACGGTGATTGTATGGAGGAGAATATGAGTCTGACTGACATTATTTACAGCGGTGCCAATACTGTGGCAGGTCTGGCCGAACAGACAGTGGATCAGGCAATTGCGGCGCACGGAGAAAACTGTGCAGTCGCTTTCCCGGATACAGCGTATGCGCTGCCGGTTATTTATGCAGCGACCGGGCAGAAAATGACGACGCTGGCAGATCTGAAAGCCGCCTGCGGGATTCAAAAAAGCCTGATTACAGGCGAAGACGATCTGGGTCAGGCTCTGAATGCCGGACTGGCGACGGCTGTCGGTGCTGAAATTATCGAAGCAGTCAAATATATTGACGGCGACCCCTACAAGGACGAAAGCGGCATCGGCCATATTCCGGACCCAGTTATCCGGTCCCTTGGCGTGCCGCTGGTAACCGGGGATATTCCGGGGATTGCTGTCCTCATTGGCAAGTCGGACAATGCTGCGGAGCTGGCGGAAATTGCCAAAGGCTATCAGGCGCGCGGGCTTCTGACTTTCCTGGTGGGCGACTGTATTGAACAGGCCGCTTCGGAAGGGGTCAAGCTGGGGCTGGATTACCGCGTCATTCCGCTGGGACACGATATTACCTCTGTCATCCACGTCGTTTCCGTGGCGATCCGTGCTGCACTGATTTTCGGGGCCATTGAACCCGGTAAGCTTGACGATTTCCTGGCGTATACCAAAGCCAGAGTTCCGGCCTTTATCAATACCTTCGGACCGCTGGATGCCGTTACCGTTTCTGCCGGTGCCGGAGCCATTGCGCTTGGATTCCCGGTTATTGCGGATACGGAAGTGCCTGAAGTACCGGGTGCGCTCATGACCGAAGCGGACCACTCGAAGACGGTTCAGCGCTCGCTGGATGAACGGGAAATCAAGATCAAGATTACTGAAATCGACTGTCCGGTCTCGGTGGGCAGCTCCTTCGAAGGCGAACGTGTCCGCAAGGGCGATATGAAAGCCGAATTCGGGGGCAACCGCACCAAGTCCTGGGAAGTCGTGAGAATGGTGGAACCGGATCAGGTGGAAGACCACAAGATCACCATCATCGGCAGGGACATCGACGATCCCTGCTTCGACGGGGCAGGCGTGGTCCGGATGCCGCTGGGGATCAAAGTGGAAGTTGCCGGCAAGCATATGCAGGAAGACTTCGAATCGGTTCTGGAACGCCGCATTCACTATTTTATGAATTATATCGAAGGAGCTATGCATGTGGGCCAGCGCAACATCAACTGGATCCGTATTTCAAATGACACCTTTAATGCAGGTTTCCGGCTCAGACATATCGGGGAAGTCCTCTATGCGAAAATGCGGGATGAATTCGACAGCGTTGTCGACAAGTGCCAGGTTACGCTGTACACCAATGAGGATGATGTGGTCCGGATTGAACAGGAAGAGGTCCTGCCGGTTTACAACAAGCGCGATGAACGTCTGGCATCCCTGACCGATGAATCGGTTGATGTCTTCTATACCTGCACGCTGTGCCAGAGCTTTGCGCCCAGCCATGTGTGCGTGGTCACCCCGGAACGCCTGGGCCTGTGCGGAGCAGTGTCCTGGCTGGATTCCAAGGCGACCAAGGAACTTGATCCCACGGGTCCTGCCCAGCCTATTGAAAAGACGGGTGTGATCGATGAACGTACCGGACGCTGGGAATCGGTAAACGAAACGGTCAGAAAGGCCTCGCAGGGGGCGCTGGAGTCTGTTTCCCTGTACTCGATCCTGGAAGATCCGATGACCAGCTGCGGCTGCTTTGAATGTATCTGCGGAATCATGCCGGAAGCCAACGGCGTAATTATCGTAAACCGCGAATACGCGGATACCACGCCCTCCGGGATGACTTTCGGGGAACTGGCATCTCTGACCGGCGGCGGTGTCCAGACACCGGGCTTTATGGGACACGGACGTCACTTTATTTCCTCGAAGAAGTTCATGAGTGCAGAAGGCGGCCCGGAACGGATTGTCTGGATGCCTAAAGAACTCAAGGACGATGTTGCGGAAAAACTCAATCAGACGGTTAAGGAAATGAGCGGGATCGAAAACTTCACAGATATGGTCTGCGATGAAACCATTGCCACCGATTCGGAAGCTGTCTGTGAATGGCTGGCGGAACACGGTCATCCGGCTATGAGCATGGATCCGATTATGTAGACTTCTGCGGATATTCCGTAAGAAAGCGCAGAATCCACAGATAATCCGCAGATATTGAATGCAGATATTGATTAAAGATTAACAATCTTGAGGCTGGATATAGTATAATAAAGCCGCAGGCAGACTGCGGCTTTATTTCAGATTACAGGCGGATGATGAACAGCCGGAACGGCAGACAGATAAACCG
>JBMNSG010000115.1:0-7745 GCA_050945075.1 Eubacteriaceae bacterium
ATTCCGGCGCTCTTTATCCTGCAGGCGAACCATCTCGTCAGTGATGGCATTGTAGTCTTTGCCGCCCTCGACCTTTCGAAGCAATTCTTTCTGTAAATCCTCAAGCCTCAGTTGAATGCCTTCCGGTGAGAGAGTGTCGGTTGTGAAGACGGCCCTGGTTACGTTTTCCTGCAGCTGGGCCAAGAACTCTTTCCTGCCTCGTAGAATCCGGTTTAAGGCTTTGACCGTGACATCCTCAAGGGCAGCTTCATTTACCGTCCGATTCGTACAGTTGCTCTCAGCTTCCGATGGCTCCAAGCGGCTGATGCAGCGCCAGACAATGGATTTGCAGCCATTGTTGTTCCAGTGGACACGGCGGTAAAGTTCACCGCACTCGCCGCAGAAAATAATCTGAGCGAAGCAGTGATTGCAGGAGTAGGTACGTTTCTTGCTTGTAGGGCTCTTGTGCACGACGCGCCTGGGGACAAGTTCCTCCTGTACCTGCATGAAGATTTCTTTCGGAATGATGGGAGGATGATCGTCCTCCACATAGTATTGTGGCACGATGCCAGTGTTCTTAATTCGCTTCTTTATAAGGAAGTCGGTGGTATATGTTTTCTGCAAAAGAGCATCACCCATGTATTTTTCATTCCGGAGAATCTTGTTGATCGTGCTGGTGTGCCATTTTTCTTTTCCGGCACCGGTAAGGATGTGATCCGCCTCAAGTCCGGAGGCTATTTTGTCCATGCTGAGGCCTTCGAGATATTCGCGATAGATGCGCTTTACAACTTCGGACTGCTCAGCGTCAATTATGAGCTTTCCGTCACTGTCTTTCGAGTAACCGAGGAAGCGGTTATGGTTAACACTTACCTTTCCCTGCTGGTAACGGTACTGCAGGCCGAGCTTTACGTTCTGCGAAAGACTCTGGCTTTCCTGCTGGGCAAGCGAAGCCATAATCGTGATCAGCACTTCACCTTTGGCATCCATTGTGTTGATGGATTCCTTTTCAAAGTAGACCGGGATATTTTTATCCTTGAGCTGCCGGATATACTGCAGGCAATCAAGAGTGTTGCGGGCGAATCGGCTGATGGATTTCGTGATGATCATGTCGATGTTTCCGGCCATGCACTCATCAATCATGCGGTTGAACTCATCACGCTTTTTGGTGTTGGTGCCGGAAATACCGTCATCGGCGAAGATTCCTGCCAGCTCCCATTCTGGATTTTTCTGAATGTACTCCGTGTAGTGGGAGACCTGTGCGTCGTAGCTGGTTTCCTGCTCGTCAGAATCGGTGCTGACACGGCAGTATGCGGCGACGCGAAGCTTAGGAGCTTTCTCTTTACTGATGTTGTTCCCTACCTGTCTTTTTGCCGGGATAAATGTAACGCTTGCCATCAAATCACCGACCTTTCTATCAGGCTGTAAATGTACTCGGCCTGCGCTGCCGGGTTATCGTAATGCTCGATCATTTTTCCAATGTGAAATTGCGTAGGAGCTGACCGTTCCACCTTGCTTTGCTTTCTGTTCAACCGCCCGAGAGCTTTTGCCCGACTCTGCTTTTCTGCTTCGGTCTGTTCGAAGGTTTCCTTGTCAATGAGGGCCGGATAGAAGCTGTCGCCGAGATAATGACGATTTTCCATGATTCGTTTGGCACCACAATGCTTAACGTCAATACCGGCATCATTGGCAGCCTTCTGTAATGAAGCACCAGCAAGATAGGTTTCATACAGCTTTTGAATTTTTACGACAGCTTCGTTATCAATAACTGCCTTTCCGTTTTCAATCTTGTACCCATAGGGTGTGTGTCCCATTTTCATATCCTTTCCGTGAGCGAGAGTCCACATTGTAGTTCAAAGCGGTACTCGGTTCTGCTGATTACAGTTATCCGGCTCACATGTTTTTCAAATAATTCTTCATTGAAGGTTTCCAGCATTTCTTCTTTTTCGGCAAAGTGAAGAAGGGCGGTTGCTGCATTGACCTTAGAAACATCCGACGAAACGCTATTGCTTTGCGCATCCATTTCTTTTCGGATGCGATCAGCCTTTGTCAGAAGCTCATTTGTTTCCTTCGTAAAGAGTACCTTATCAAGGAATCCCTGTGCAGCCAGCTGCTGGAGCCTTTCACGCTGCTCGGTGTTCTGAGCGAGTTCAGTCGTTAGCTCTTGAATCCGACGCAGGGAATCGTCTGTGGATTCTGTTTTGAGGGCCTCTGTATAAGGCTTCAGCACGTAGCGATGAGCGAAGACAAGCTTGTTCATCATCGCGATAAAAGCCAGCTTCGGGTCATCGTCCTTTATTGATTTCATGCTGCAGGCGTTCTTGTCGTTCAGATGCGTATTACAGCACCATGCTATGTAACTGTCGCCAGATGTGTAATGTGTCCGGCGCTTGAAGGTGCTGCCGCATTTGCCGCAGATTATTTTCCCTGAGAAGGCATAGCGCTTCTGGTACTTCTCACTGTCTGGAATGACGTTTTTTTCTTTGGCATGTTGCTTTAACATCTTTTCGGCGGCTTCAAACTCGCTGTGGCTGATGATTGCCTCGTGATGATCTGATACAAAGTACTGATTTTTCTCACCGCGATTGTGGTGACGGTTGAACTGCGCATCCGTGTAGGTCTTCTGGAAAAGAACATCGCCGGTATACTTCTTATTTGTCAGAATCCCTTTGACTGTGGATGCGCTCCAGTGATGACCTTTTCTGGTGGAAATTTTTTCTCCATTCAGCATGTTGGCAATTTTTGCGGTGCCAATGCCAGAAAGAGCAAAAGCGAAAATCCTTTTTACAATTGCCGCCTGCTCCGGGTTGACGACTATGTTCTGCTTATTCCAATCGTAGCCGTAGGGTGGGTATCCGATCTTGAACGTCGCGTTTTCAAATCGGCGCTGCACAGACCACTTGCTATTCTCTGAAATAGATAGGGATTCGTCTGCGGCCATACTGGAAAGGATTGATAGAAATAATTCGCTTTCCATGGAGCCGGTATTGATGTTTTCCTTTTCAAAATAAACGGGAATATTCAGGTTGAGAAGCTTTCTGACAAGCTCAAGGCAGTCAGCAGTGTTGCGGCTGAAGCGACTAATTGATTTCGAGATGATAAAATCAATTTTCCCGGCTTTGCAGTCGGCAAGCATGCGGTTTAGCTCAGGACGTTTCTCCTTCTTTGTACCTGTGATACCTTCATCATAATAAACGCCAGCGCACTTCCAATCATTCCGGGCAGCAATATAGTTTTCATAGTGTGTGACCTGTGCTTCAAGACTTTCTGCCTGCGCGTCAGAGTCTGTGCTGACACGGCAATAAGCAGCTACACGGAGCTTTCGCTTAGCATCAGTTATATTTTTGTTTTCTTCGATTTTTGTTATTTTTTTCAAGGGTTCATCCTCCTTTCCGCATGTCTATACATCACTCTGAATGCCTTTACTATCAAGCATTATTCGGCTATATTTCCGCAAACAAGGGAGAGAAAGTTTTAAGGTTGATGTCCGATAATTTGTTGAATTCAGCAACGGATATGAGCCCGGAATCAAGCATCGTTTTCGCGATGGCCTGAGCTCTCTTGTAGTCAAGGTCTCCCTGAATGCGCTCCTGCGTGAAATATCCAGAAGGAACACTTGTATTATTGTCTGTCATAACTTATCCACATCCAATTTCCCACTGGAGATGAACGGGCAATTTGAGCGGAGGAAAATAAAAAAAAGCCTGCGGACATTCTAAAAAAGGAACACCCGCAGGCGAAAAACTGGATATTCAGTTATTTCACTCTGATCTTCCAACCGACCAGAATCCGATTAACATTTTGAATCAATGAGCTGTTCATGGACTGAATAGCAGAAACCGTTGTACTATACTGGCGGGCGATGGCAGAGAGCGTATCGCCTGACTTCACGGTGTAATAAACAGGCTGGGGTTCATTATGGACGCCGCACAGCTCGTTTACCTTTCCGGCAACTCAACATTGTGGAGTGTATTGGCCCATCAGGAGCCAGCGCAGCTTCACTATGTGGAAATAAGTCGGCCTTTACCGTCTCAATTGTTGAGACAGTGGTAAACTACATTTCTAGAAAAATGCCCATATTATATAGTAGCAAAGGGTGTGTATCGACTGTTTCCCGAATACTTCAATAGTTAAGACTTCCGTTTTGCTATTGAAAATTAAGATGTGAATAATGGCTTTCGGCAAGTGTGGACTTGTTTCCATATTGATATGATATGTTTCCGAGAACAGGAAGCCAATCTGACATCAATTAGCAGGTATCGGGCCACGTGGAGACGGTGGTGTTGATGTCAAGAGTCGAGGGTAAATAAACCTGAAAGTCCTTGATTTCAGGGCATTTGCGGATTTGGAGGAAAAGCAGCTGAGGGACGCAGAATCCTTTGCGGGAACTTGTCCAAAGCTGTCAAGTAAAACACCTTGACAGGGAGAATTGACATTCAGTTGGCGAATTAGATGTTTTCTGTAAGGTTTAGGCTGTGGATTAGATGTTTTGCCGTTGAGTGAGCGGATTAGATGTTAAGGCAGACATATTTGAATTTGTGGGGGAGAAAACTAATGAACGAAGTCAATAAAACACTGTTCATTCCGTTGTACGGTAAAGCGCAGGTCAGCAAACGAAAAATCATATTGAACGATCCTATGGCGGAGAAAATATGGGACGCAGAAGCGTTTTTGCTAAATCGGAAATCTAAATCCAAGTGGCTGACATACATTATGGCTATGCGAGCCAGGATATTTGATGATTGGACCCGCTCTATGCTTGCTAAAGAGAAGAATGCCGTCGTTATACACTTAGGCTGCGGTCTTGACAGCAGATACCTCAGAGTAAAGGGTGATTACAGCAAGTGGTTTGACTGCGATTTTCCGGATGTAATTGATGTCAGAGCACGATATTATCATCCGTCAGAAGAATATGTGATGGTGGGTTTGGACGCCCGAAGCCCGAAAAACATGAACATTTTGCCCGACTCGGAATGCGCCGTTGTCATTCTGGAGGGAATAAGCATGTACCTGTCCAACGGTCAGTTGCGCGACTTGTTTGAGGCACTACAGGAAAAGTACCAAAAAGTGATGGTGCTGATGGACATATATACGGTATTTGGCGCGAAGGCTTCAAAATACAAAAATCCGGTCAATGATGTCGGCGTAACAACGTTATATGGCGTCGATAATTTGGACAAGCTTATTGAAGGCACAAGATTTCGCGTAATAGAGGAACATTCGTTAACGCCGGAAAGCCTTGTGGACGAGTTGAACGGATTTGATAAGCGGGTTTTTAAACTGATGTTTACGGGAAAAGTGTATGGAAAGATATATCGACTTTTCGAGTTGAGTGCGAAGTAGCGAAACTCCGCCAACTTCCGATTTGTACAAGCAAGAGAGCAAGCCACTCTATAGGTAAAATTCCTATCAGGGCAGCGTCCTCTTTTATTCTGCGATATCCACGCTCACGCCGGATTTGAATTCCATTTTGTGAGAGTAGTCCGGAATTGGCAGGGTCGAGCTTTAATAAGCGGTTTACGTCCGTAAGCTGTGTCTGCGTGTTTTTGATCTCCTTGTTGACACCAGAGAGGGTTTTGGATAGGCCGGTCGTATTGCCGCCGATTTCCATTGTGATTCCTTTGATTCTGTCAGCTATGCAATGACTTCCTTCCTGAAAAATGGGTATAAAAATAGCCCGGATTGCTCCGAGCATAAGAAAAACACCTGCCAGTTATGACAGATGCTTTTGTTTATTGTGTCTGTTTATTTCGTTAAATCGGAAGTTATTTATTTGTTTATAAGTCAGAACAATACCAACCACTCCCGCAATAAATACAATCGGAGCAAGTCTCACAAATAAAAACTCAATGCCATGCAGTATAGTACCTGCAACAGCCAGTTCCGGTTCATTAAAATCCCAATTCAGATAAGAACTCTGCATAAATGCAAATGCAATATATATCACAACAATAGCAGCACATAAAGCAATAAGTATCCATCTGATGGTTTTCCTTTTTCTCTCGCTATTCTTTGCAAGCTGAAGATTGATAACCTCTAATTTCTCTGAAATAGTCTTTAATTCATCAGTATCGATTTCATCAACAGCTTCTCCAAGCAAAATGCTTACTGAAGCATCAAGTTCCTCTGCCAGCGCAATCAGCATACTGGAATCGGGAACCGATAGCCCATTCTCCCATTTCGATACCGTCTGCCTCACCACATTCAACTTAATAGCAAGTTCTTCCTGTGAGATTCCTTTTGATTTTCTTAGCCTCTTTATGTTTTCATTCAACATAATCATTACCTCCTTTGCTTTTGATATCTCTATCAAACATCAAAACAGGCCGTTGCCGCAAGCAACGCAAATTAACATCCATATAACTTCAGTCATCACTTATAATCCTTGCGGATATCTGCAAACACCTGCTTCGCCGGTTTGGTACGACCGGCAACCATGTCCGCGTATCCTTTCTCCAGCTCTGCATTCATTTCTTCCTCAGAGAGGGCATTCATATCTACAAGCTTTGCAGATGGGATTTTCACCTCAAAGGGCAGGCCTCTTTGAAGAATGATTTGTCTGTAGAACATATTGATGGCGTTTGAGGCGGGAATGCCAAGCGCGGAAAGGATACTTTCTGCCTGTTCCTTTACATCCGGTTCGATTCGCGCGTATAAATTTGCTGATTTTGTAGACATAATGATCGCTCCTTTTGAGAGATACTTCTAACGTCTATTTTATACTCGTTTGTCAATACAATAGCAATACATATATGAAATTTTACAGTTTGTTCATCAGGCATCGATTTTCCCGATATCACTATTCATTTTGTTTCTGTACTTGATTTACGAAAATTATGAGCATTTTCCCACAAGCGACGTACAGTGTTTTGATAGAGAAAATTTATATAATGAACACGAAAGAAATTATATTTCAAGAGGTGCAGTTTCCTGGAAAATACAAATTGTACCAACTGTGGCAGTACAGGCATATTTTTCATTCGGTTTTACCAGAACAAGATCTCCTTTCTAAGGTATGAGCAGAGAATCAAATGATGGTTAATGGAAGCAGCTTAACCGCAAGTTAAAAATTCGTCCCTCAAAGTTTCCAAATGCTCAATAGAATTCAAGCGTATGCCCGGTTACAATAACAGCAGGGAAAAGACTAAAAAGGGGGGTGTATGAATGGAAATCGGAGAGGTGCTGCGCAAAAAGCGGAAAGCGGCAGGGCTGACACAGGAACAGGTGGCAAACGCATTGGGAATTACTGCACCCGCCGTTAATAAATGGGAACACGGCCTGTCCTGTCCGGATTTGGCACTCCTGCCGGCCCTGGCGCGTCTGCTTAGAACAGATCCTAATACGCTGCTGTCCTTTCAGGAGAAGATGACAGACCGTGAAATCACATTCTTTACGAATCAGGTTGCGGAGAAAATACAGATGGAAGCTTTTACCGACGGCTTTGCCCTGGCAATGGACAAGCTGCGGGAATATCCGCACTGTATCAGGCTGCGGTCTGCGCTCGCTATGGTGTTGGATGGCGCGCTAATGATAACAGATCTGCCTGAGAGCGAAAAGGAGCCATATCATGAACAGATCAAGGCGCTCTACGAGCAGATAGCTCAATCTGACGATCCGGCGCTGGCTAATCCTGCAAAGTATATGCTGGCTTCTCAATACTTACAACAGGACGACTATGGATATGCACAGGAGCTGCTGGACCAGATGCCGGATGTTGATACGACAGACAAGCGGACAGTACAGGCTGACCTTTATATAAAACAGGGCAG
>JBMNSG010000116.1:0-7681 GCA_050945075.1 Eubacteriaceae bacterium
ATTACAGGACATCATAACAGAAAGCATAGTAAAATCAGAAGTAACAGAGATACTTCCTGATTGGGAATGAATCTCTCTGTGTCTGCCTGTTCTGCTTTCAAGTTTAATTTTATAAAAGGAGCGAAAATGTCCAATCAAAACCAGCCTGATCCTGCCTGTCCGCGCTGCGGAAAGACAAATCCGGCTCTTATTTTATACGGTTATCCCGATTTTGATGATGAACTGCAGCAGGAGCTGGCAGAAGGGTCAGTGATCCTGGGTGGCTGCTGCGTCAGGTATCCGGATCCAAAATACCAGTGCCGAAGCTGCGGAAAAGAGTTCGGGGGTACGCCCAAACTGATCGAAAACGGAACACCGGTCGATCTGATTCCGGAAATTACGGAAATCTGTTATCAAAGCGGAAATAAGGAAGTTGTTCTGCGCCGGGAATACGGCTGCTGCCGCCAGACGGTGAAAACAGATCATGCAGTAACGAATGAGGATAAGAAACCAATCGGTTTCTACCGGGATCTGCTGGATACGCTTTTTAACAGACTTTATCTGAATGACTGGGAAAATACCCCGGCAGATACCAAAAAGGCCGCACTGACTTATCGATGTAATCAGAACGGCCATTCTTTTCAAAAGACGATTGCCTGTAATGAATCGCAGGCAGAGAGACTGGACACTATTCTTTTATAATTTTCATCGTAAACTTTTATCCCCGACTCTTTTTTTTAGAGCCGGGGATTTCTTTGGTCTCGATTTTCTTTCTCTTTGTTTAATTTTCACAGAAAAAGCGTATATTGGTTTAAGAAGTTAAACGAAAGGAAAGATCATGACACATGAGCACTGCGGTGAAAACAGGCAGAGACTGGCAGATGAATTTCGCAGCTGTCGCAGTCTGTTTACCGCCTTTGGCGACGAGAACAGACAGCAGATTATTCTGACGCTGCTGGAAGCGGAGCAGGTGGGACTGCGGGTCGGTTATATTACTGAACAGACACATCTCTCACGGCCGGCAGTTTCACATCATCTCAAAATACTGAAAGAAGCGGGAGTGATCTCATTGAAAAAAATAGGGACGAAAAATTACTATTATATCAACGCGACCAATCCGCTGTGGAAGGAACTGCGAGACTTCACTGCAGAGGTTTATCAGATTGTAAACCAGGCATCCGGATGTGGATACCCGGAAATAGGAGAACGTAATGATTAAAGTATATCCACTCAGAAACGGGGATACCGTGGTTGATAAAACAGTCCCCATCAGGGATCTGTCAAAGAATCCGATTGCCTTTACGGGACTGTTCCGGAGTAAAAAAGACAGGATCCGGCTGCCGGTTCGCAGCTTTCTGATTGAAACACCAAAGGGAAAGATCCTGGTCGATACCGGCTGGGACGAGGATGTTCGAACTCACCCGATTGAGCATGAAACCTTTCCCTTATGGTACGCCAGCAAACCGGAACTGCCGGCGGGTCAGTCGGTGACTGAGGAACTGAACGCCATGGGCCTGAAGCCGGAAGATATTGATGATGTGATCATGACCCATATGGATGTTGACCACGCCAGCGGACTGCAGCGCGTAAAAAACGCAAAAAGAATCCTGGCATCAAAGGAAGAACTGGAAGCTGTACATTCGGCTGATGTTCGTTATACAGACAAATTCAGCAAAGGGATCAAAATCGAGCCGATTCCGTTTGTGCAGACAGGGAAAGGCCCGACAGGGCAGTCCTGGGATGTGTTCGAGGATGGAACGGTTGAAGTATATCTGGCCCCCGGCCATTCCAGGGGATCGGTGATTCTAAAAATCAGCAATACAGAAACAAGGAAATTTATCCTGATTGTCGGAGATTCGGGCTATATGGAAGAATCCTGGAAAAAGGGAAGACTGCCGGGACCGGTTTATGATAAGGAAAAGCTGTTGAAAGTGCTGGCCTGGATCAGAGAACAGTCGGAAGACCCGGACTGTGCCGGTGTTTTTGCCACCCACGACCCGAATATGAACGAAACGGTCAGGGAGCTTTAAATATATCAGGATTCGGATG
This sequence comes from Eubacteriaceae bacterium, assembly GCA_050945075.1. Classification (GTDB taxonomy): domain Bacteria; phylum Bacillota; class Clostridia; order Eubacteriales; family Eubacteriaceae; genus UBA7485. Next base: position 2,029 of record JBMNSG010000116.1, read on the forward strand.
GAAACAGCCTGAAACAGTCGGAATAGTCAGGAACAGCAGGGTATAGAACGCCGGTTACCAGAATATTCTGACTTGCTGATGCAGGATAAATTATCAATGATAGTTACCGGATAAACAGGAGAGAATAAGGAGAAAACGATGGATATCATGCAGGTTATGGAAGAACGTCATTCGGTTCGGCAGTATACAGACAGGAAAATTGAAGGGGAAACACTGGCAGCATTGAAAGAAGAAATCAGCCTGATTAATCAGTCATCCGGATTGGATTTTCAGCTGGTTACCGATGAGCCGGGAGCTTTTACCGGTTTTATGCCCCGGTACGGGAAGTTCGTCAACGTCCGCAACTACATTGGCCTGATCGGGCCCAGAAACCCGGAACTTGATGAACAGATTGGTTACTGGGGTGAAAGAGTGGTCCTGAAAGCACAGGAACTGGGACTGAATACCTGCTGGGTGGGAATGTCGTTCAGTAAGCGCAGAACGAAGTTTCATATAACAGGCGGAGAAAAACTGGTCTGTGTACTGGCGCTCGGATACGGACAGACACAGGGAATCGCGCACAGTAATCGTCCGCTGGATCAGGTGACGGAACTGACCAGTCCCGGAAGTGAATGGTTTAAAAACGGGATAAAGGCTGCCATGCTGGCCCCGACGGCGGTGAATCAGCAGCATTTTAAGATTTCTGTGGAAGCGGATGGGAAAGTGAAGATTGTTTCGACCGGCGGCTTTTTCTCAAAGGTGGATCTTGGTATTGTGAAATATCAGTTTGAAGCGGGTGCCGGAAAAGACTTTCCAGGTTACGCAAAATAAAAAAACTGCCGGATTATCCGGCAGCCGTAATGGTTTCTGTCTGACTGCAATGCAGCGGTGGCTGCCAGCCTGTAAGAGCACAGATCAGTGCTCCGGCAAGTGCCGGCGGCAGAGCTGCAGCTGCAGTGAGCATCATGATAATTTCATAACTGGGTGTACTGCGGGGGTCGGCATTTCCACTGAAGCGGCCCTTTAGCGATCCCATTGGAATTCCGAAGGCATTACCTGCCATGATCGTGCGGAGATCGGCCAGGATGGTCCGCGAACGGGGACCGTACTCTTCGATGATTCTGATCCAGGCACTGCTTTCAGGTTTTCCGTTTGATTCCGCATAATGCTGTGCAAACATGACAGCAGGCAGTTCATCGTCTGGCGTATCTGATTTTTCGCCGGCCAGCAGCAGGCGGATTTCATCACTTGACATGCCTGTTTCCAGCGCCATGCGTGTGTGACCGTAGGAACACATCTGGCACTGATTGACTTCGGTTACGGCCAGCATCAGCCGTTCTTTGAACTGTTCGGATATTTTTGCATTTTCGTCAGGATGCTTTACCAGAGGCAGAGAGCAGCCGGCCAGAAACAGACGCAATGCAGCATCTGCAGGAGAACAGAGCGGACGTCCCGGGGATGAAACCGGCTGAGCGGGTTTTATTCTTTTCAATATATGATTCACCATACAAATCCCTTCTTTTACATATTTGCACAGACCTGCCAGTTGATTCAAAACTCACAGGTCCATTCAGATAATTTTTAAACCTATAAACCCTGAAACTGAGCGGCGATCCGTTCGAATGCTTCACGGACAATTTCTCTCCGGGTACTCAGGCAGATGCGTTCAAAGCCGGCGCCGTGATCGGGATCGAACATTTTTCCGGTTTCCAGCGTGACATTGGCATCCACATAAATTTTTCTGCGGATTTCTTTTGCGGTCAGACCATATTCGCGGAAGTCCATCCACAGGATATAAGTACCTTCCGGACGGGTCATTTTCATTTTTGGCAGATGATCCCGGCAGAAACGTTCAACCCAGTCAAAATTCCCGTCAATATACGTACGCAGCTCATCCAGCCATTCTTCTCCGCCGTTATAAGCGCCAATCGTGGCAGCGATCGCAAAGGGCGTGGGCAGCATCATACCCACTTCACTGGTAAACTGTTTTCTTAATTCCGGATTGGTGATGACTACATTGGTGCATTTAAGTCCGGCGAGATTGAAGCTTTTATTGGCAGCTGTGCAGGTAACCAGGTTTTTGCCGTCTACGAGCGTGGCCAGCGGATGAAAGGTCTTGTCAAGCCGGATCAGGTCACCGTGAATTTCGTCTGAGATGACAATAATATCGTTCTTCTGGCAGATTTCATACATACGGTTCAGATCGTCATCCGACCAGATTCTGCCGGTTGGATTATGAGGATTACAGAGGATCATACAGCTGGTTCCCGGTTCTGCTGCTTTCTTTTCAAAGTCTTCAAAGTCAACGGAATAAATACCATCCTGGTTGATCAGCTGGCTGTTGACGACTCTGCGGCCGCTCCTGAGTATCGTAGTTGTGAAAGGGGTATAGATGGGCCGGTTTATGAAAATACCGTCTCCGGGGGCCGAAAAAGCCCGGATGGCATAGCCGACTGCATTGACAGTCCCGTCCGTATACACCATTTCTTCCGGTTTGATATCCCAGTCATGGCGTCGCCTGAACCAGTCAGTCACTGCCTGATAATACTCCGGCTGAACCTTTGGATCGAGGATGGTGTAACCGTAAAGGTTCTGGTCGACAACCTTTTGAATCTCTTCTTTGACGGAAGGCGGACATTCAAAGTCCATATCTGCCGTAAACAGCGGCAGCGTATTTTCATTAAAATGATCGGTAATCCCTGCGGACTTCAGCATATCTGCACCATCCCATTTCATGCTGCCGGTTCCATGGCGGTCTATTATTTTATCGAAATTGTATTTCATATCGTAAATTATCCTTTCCATCAGTCTGGTGTTTCAGATTTTATATTATATTGTATCGGAAAGAAAAGGCAGATGATACTGCCAGAATATGAAAGTTCATTGTCTTTAGGACCCGGATTCTTGTTTCATCATCCCTCTGCGAAAAATATTCACTTGAAATTCAAACCCATATATCTCGTATGCTAAATATATGCACGCTAGATAAATTTTTAAGATTTATATAAAACAATATAAATAAATAATATAGATTAATATAAGGAAATAATATATAATAATACCAAGGAGGATTGACCATGAAAGACCATATAATCATTACAATAAGCCGTCAGCTGGGAAGCGGCGGCAGTGAAATAGCTGAAAAACTTGCTGAAAGACTCGGAGTCCATTGTTATAATCGTCAGATCATCAATCTTGTTGCAGAAAAGTTAAAAGATTCGGGAGATACCTCTGATGATGTAATTGAAGAATCCTATAAAACACTGCAAAGCAGTCTGGGAAATCTTGGGGAATATGGACTGGAAAGCACGGCTCGTTATAATCAGATGTATAAGGAACAGTCAGCAGCCGTGATCAATATAGCAAAGAATGAAAGTGCGGTTTTCGTAGGACGTTGTGCAGATTTTACTTTGCGAAATGATCCGGATCATTATGCGATCTTTATTTACGCGAACGATGCATTCAGAATCAAACATGCTGAAGAAAACAATATGTCTATCAAAGATCTGAATCGTCTTGAAAAAGACCGTGAACGTTATTACAGCTACCACACTGGACAAAAATGGGGTGACAAGTTCAATTACGATCTGCTCCTCAACACCAGCTGCTTAACGGTTGACCAGGCGGTGGAGTTACTGATGGATTACATTACTGTCAGAAATAAATAACCAGCATGAATGCCGGTACGAAAAACAGACAGTTATCCATTATGGAAAAATCAAAAAGGCAGGAATCGTGTTCATTTTCATGAACCCGCTTCCTGCCTTTTTTTTATATTGGATTTATAATAGAGACAGTATATATGGGAGGAATAGTAAAATGTCAGAAGAAATTACCCGGGAACAGGCATGGGATCTGCTCACCGAATATACACAGACTGAAGCACTTCTCCATCATGCTCAGGCTGTAGAAGCCGTTATGCGGCACTTTGCAGAATTGAATCAGGAAGATAAAGAAGTCTGGGGTGCTGCGGGTCTGCTGCATGATCTGGATTATGAAAAATACCCTGATCAGCACTGTTTAAAATCGGAAGAAATCATGCGTGACCACGGGATTAACGAAACGATTATCCGGGCGATGCAGTGTCATGGATATGGAATTTGTACTGATGTTAAACCTGAAACACAAATGGAAAAAACATTGTACACGATCGACGAACTGACAGGTCTGATCAATGCAGTGTGTCTGATGCATCCGTCGAAAAGTATTCTTGACTGCAAGGTGAAATCCGTAAAAAAGAAGTTCAAGGATAAAGCATTTGCAGCCGGAGTCGATAGAGGGATTATCAACAATGGCTGCGAAATGCTTGAGATGCCGCTTGACGATGTGATTCGCGAGACAATTGAGGGGATGAAAGGGAATGCAGAAGGAATCGGATTGAAGGGGAATTTATAGCGATTTCAACTGTTTTGAATTTCTTCTCTGCGAATCAGCCGGTGAACCCAGGAGTAACCATTCGTCTTAAAACCGACGGTCACGCATTTGAAAATCTGATCACAGTTGAGGCACATCACTACGGCCCATAGCGGCCAGTGCCACAGATAAGCTGCCGCCAGGCTCAGAGGAACAACAACAAGCCATCCATAAATAAAATCGCTTTTCATGACATAAGCTGTTTCTCCGCCGCCCCGGATGATACCACACTGGCAGGGCATTTCATAAGCAGTTCCAATACCGGTGAATGCCAGAATAGTCAGAATCTGCCAGGTGAAGGCAGCAGCCTGAGGGGTCATTGAATAAAGATTCAGGTAAACCGGCCGCAGCAGCAGAATCACACTGCAGGTAATCAGGCCGATTATCACGTAAATGAGCTGCAGGGTATGTGACAGGCTACGGAGTTGTGTGGTATCGTTTCTTCCAACTGTCTGGCCTATGATTACGCAGGATGCAGAAGCGGCACTGACCGGTACCATTTTCATATATTGAAAAAGAGTGGAGGCAGCACTGTTGGCGGCAAGCGCATCTGATGAAAGATGTCCCAGGACAGCAGTCTGAACAGCCACTGATGAACTGAAAAGAAGTGCCGAAACTACACAGGGCAGACAGATACGCAGAAAATCACGGACCATTTGTCTGTTTATTCTGCCGAATAAAGCTGAAAAGCCGAAACGAATGGGACTGTGTCCCGGACTGATGCAGTAAAAAATCAGGATGGTCAGTTCCGCCAGATAAGCGGCAAGCGTTGCTATGGCGGCTCCTTTAACACCCAGTGCAGGTGCGCCCATCCGTCCGAAAATCAGAATATAATCGAGAACGACATTCATAACCAGTGTCAGAATTGACAATCTGGAAGCGATGCCTACGATTTCCACTGAACGCAGAGCCATAAGAAGAATATTGATGACTATGAACAACAGCCATGTCCAGCGCATAATACTCAGATAAGTCATAGCCTGGGAAAGGACATCCGGATCATTTGTAAATAAATGAAGCAGGCTCATTGGTGCAGTGAATGTCCAGAGTGTCAGCAGTGAACCTCCGATCAGTCCCGAAATCAGGGCAATACCGGTTAACTGTTCTATGGCTTTACTGCTGCGTTTTCCCCAGTACTGACTTCCCAGCACGATCAGTCCTTCGCCAAGTCCGGAAATCGTGAATGACTGGAGAATGAACTGGATCTGGTTGACTGCTGCTGCTCCCGACAGTGCAGACTGGCTCCATGATCCCAGCATAA
>JBMNSG010000117.1:0-7568 GCA_050945075.1 Eubacteriaceae bacterium
CATTGTACCCCCATTCGCCGGGCCCGGCGATTACGCGTTTGACCATAAGTTTGTTTCCAATATAAAAAGCGACCAGATCTCCTTTCTTGAACTCGGGACTTTTGACCGAGATCACAATTTCGCCTTCTTCAAGCGTGGGGGACATTGATGTCCCGTAAATCTGAAGGACCGGCATCCACAGTGTCGCGACCAGAATTGCAAAGGCAGCGACAACCACCAGGGTAAAAACGGTGCTTTTAAGAACGCTCCGGTAACGCTGCCGGTAGCGTTCCCGTTTGAGTTCACCTTCCAGTTCCTGCGTTCCCGGAATCTGTACTTTTTTATCAGGCTTCATCTTCGGAACACTTTTCCGTCATCTGCTGTACGGTGTCCGTCCGGCGACAATTCTTATTTTCCTGATTACATTCCGCTTCCCTGAGCTCTGCAAGCCGTTTGATATTATCCAGATACTGCTGTCCTGCTGCCTGAGCAGCCTCAAAGACTTTGTTGATTCTGATCGCGGCTTCCGCAATGGAGCCGGCCTCTTCAAGCTCGATTTTTCTGGAATCCAGCTGTGCCTGCGCTTCTTCAAGACAGGCATTGAGACGGTCAATCTCCCGGCTTTGCTGCACCAGGATCTCAAGCAGATCGGCCCGATTCAGTTTTTTCAGTTCTTTCTCTGTCATGTCGCTTTTCCTTTTTCAAGATATTGTCTGCCTGCCGCAAGGGGCTCCAGCGAGACTAAGACGCAGAGGAAGCGGAATGTCATTGGTAGGATATCTACCTGAGTCCTACTATAATGTTTACCGCGTAACCAAAGCGTAACTAAATCGATCGATTACAGCGAAAACCGACTTTAGTAGGCAGTTTTTGACCAGATCCGGTAAAGCTGCGCATTTCTTTCTTCAGCCCAGGAGTATTCACTCAAATATTCCCCTGCATATTGACGGATGGAGTTGCCGTCACCGGACAGGATTTTATACAGATCACAATCCACTGCCTGTTCACGAATAAACCTGCGGTTTCCCTGCACCGCAATAATGTGACCGATCCCTTCCTGAGTAAGCGAGTCCGCAAGCCGCTTATAAGTCATTCGAAACAACGACTGCGTTTTCGAGTCACCCGGACGCTCCGGCCACAGACAGGAAATCCCTTCCTGTGTGGTGATGCCCCGCTCTCCGCGGTCCACCAGCAGTGCCAGCAGCTCAACCGTTTTCCTGCGCCCCAGATGCAGCGTTTTACCGCTGTAAGAGACAGAAAAAACCGGAATTGTGCGGATTTTAACGAGATTTGACGTTTTAGGACGATAACACTCCATTTTATTGAGTTCTTTGCGAATATCTGAACGGAAGTAAGGTTTTAAAATATAGCCGATGGCCCCGGCATCGAAGGCTTCCAGTGCATATTCGGAGTACGCTGTCACAAAGACAATCTGAATATCCGGGTTGATTTCCTTCATCCGCCTGGCCAGTATAATCCCGTTCATTCCGGGCATTTCCATATCCAGAAAGGCTGCATGAACCGGATGATGCTGTACCCAGTCCAGCGCACTGCCACTATCAGAAAACAGATGAAGGCTTTCAATGTCTGAAAAATCTGCGACAGTCAGTCTGAAATTTTCCAGCGCTGTCTGCTCGTCATCGACATAAACCACATGCATGTATCCGCCCCCACTCGAAACTGTATAAAACTGGTTGAAACTGTCAAAAAGATACGCAGAAAAGCCTGCTTGTTTCCACCAGGTTAATGATTATTTTTTAAGCAAACGTCCAGATAATTGGTAGGACTTATTCCACAGATTACTATATTCCACCCAGCGTAACCAAAACGTAACCGTTATTGTAAAACAGGTTTTCAATAAACAGCACAGCTAAATACGGAACTGATGGAACGCAAAAAAAAGACCGCCCCGGTCAGCACGGAAATATCCGTACTGACCGGGACGGCCTTATGTTTCTGGATCAGGCGTGTACTGCCTTGGCTGTAATATGTGGTTTGGGATCAGTTTCTTCGAATATATAATCTATATCCATGACGGTACATTGAATTTTGTCTACTTCGCCGCGGCTGTTACAGCTTGTCTTCGCTGTGACTCTGGTCCAGCGGTAATTATCTTCATCTGTAAGCAGGCGCGTTACCAGAATCTTATATACAGCGCCGCTGCATATATCTTCGATAAAATGAACCGTTTCTGCACGATCCGATTCCCGCACGCCAACCAGCTTCCTGCGGTTGGTATAAAGATGCTTCATATCCATGGTGCTTATTCTGTAACGATTACAGAGATCTGAACAGTCAAAGGTGTCCTGAGACAGATCCCATTCCAATGTCAGTAAAGGTGTAAAACGGTCTGTTGATTCATAGCTGGCAAATCGGTTCATATTTATTCTTTCCTCGATTCTGTTATGACAGAGCTTACAGATCGCCGTATCGATCCCGCTGTCGTTCCTATAACGTGTATAATTTCGTTCACTCTTTCTAAAATATAAACCTGTCCCCGTAACTAAAACGTAACCAGCAGTATAAACGCTCCGGCATGTTAACGCGCGAGCATATGGTACAGCTGCGCATTTCGTTCTTCCGCCCAGGAATACTCACTCAGATACTCTCCGGCATAACGTCTGGCTGCCTGTGTATCCCCCGTCATAATCCTGTATAAATCACAGTCCACCAGGTCTTCTTTTAAATAACGCCGGTGTCCCTGAACGCCTATAATATCCCCGATTCCCTGTTTGGCAAGGGTATCCGCCAGCCGTTTATAGGTCATACGGAACAGCGTCTTGGTTTTGGTATCGTCCGGACGGTCCGGCCACAGGCAGGCTATTCCTTCCTGTGTTGTAATCCCTCTGGCACCGCGGTCCACCAGCAGGGCCAGCAGCTCGACAGTCTTTTCACGCCCCAGGTGAAGCGTCTTTCCTTCTACTGTAATGGAAAAATCGGGTACTGTCTGAATCATAATCTTCCGCTCCGGCCGGGGCCGGTAACTGGCTGCCTTGTCCAGCTCATTACGGATGTCCGATGCAAAATATGGTTTGAGAACATAGCCGATTGCCCCTACTCCGAATGCTTCCAGGGCAAAATCCGAGTAGGCTGTCAGATAGACAATCTGAATATTGCGGTCTGTTTCTTTCAGCTGCTTTCCCAGCTCGGAGCCATGCATTCCCGGCATCTCCATATCCAGAAAAGCCACATTGACCGGATGCGATTTCGCCCATTCCAGAGCTGCTTCCCCTGTCAGGAACATCTGCAGGTCATCAATATCTTTGAAATCAGCTACCGTAAGTGCAAAATTATCAAGTGCCGGCTGTTCATCATCCGTATAAATCACATACAAGATTTGCCTCCTTCCACGGGATCATTATGGTCACAGTGGTTCCGTTTCCCGGACTGCTGCACACGCTCATCATGCCGTTCATCGTGTGTTCCAGACGGAAACGGACATTGCTCAATCCCACAGATTTTGTTGTCTTCCTATCTGTCTTGTCTGTCTTGTCAAAACCAACGCCGTCATCCTCGATACTCACATAAACACTGTCTGCATCGCGCGGAAGGAGCGTAACGGAATATACCTGAACTCGCTGATACTCACATAAACACTGTCTGCATCGCGCCAGGTCCTGAGCGTTACAGTCCCCCCCTCTTTTCTGGGCAGAATGCCGTGCTTGATGGCATTCTCCAGAACAGGCTGAAGGATGAGCGGCGTCATCATAAAATCCTCAAATCCAATATCCGTTTCAAACTTTATTCTATCCCCGAACCGTATCTGTTCGAGCGCGATGTAATCCTCAAGATGCTGGAGAATATCCGTAAACGGATAGGGTCTGTCATCCTGCATGACATCAATGGTCATGCGCAGGAAACGTGAAAACCGGATAATGGCCTCATCCGCTCTGGCCGGATCGGATTTACATAACCCGCTAATCGCATTCAGCACGTTAAAAATAAAATGATTCTTTATCTGGCTCAGCGCCAGCCTGCCGTGGCTGTCCTTCAGATCGTTTTCCAGTTTATCCGCCTGTTCCCGTGCCCGGTATCCGTCTACCAGCTGACGGAAAAAATAAGAGGCACCAACCATAAAATAGATCAGAAAAAGAATTTTTGAGGTAATGCCATGAGGCCACCAGTCAAAAAAGTCATTAATACAGTCCAGGCCCATGGTCATACAGAGAACACTGCACATTGCCAGTTGAAGCTTATGATTCAGCGGATTTTTCCTGATCTGCAGAAAACAGCAGATCCCGAGAATCGGAGAAAGCACCACCTGACCCACCAGCCAGAGAAACATGGCGTCATACAGCAGCATTTGCCTAGTCAGGCAAACCACCGCAATGATCAGCATAATGACTGCTTCTGTGGCAATCACAAAATTTGCAGTCTTTTTGCGTTTTCCCGTAAGCAGTCCCACTATATAGCAGGCATACACAAACAGTGCCAGTACTATGCTGACATTCAGCAGAAAGGTTGTAAAGATCAGGTTCTTCCCCCAAATCGCCTGATCTTCCGTATCTGCCAGCAGATAAATCCCTATGAGCATCGCGAATAGTTCCAGATATAGAATTCGCTGTCCGTAAAACTTTCTGATTTCCCTGAATGTAACAGTCGCCAGCATCAGCATCAGCGATAGAACGATTATAATTGTCCCGCATGAATAAAAAAATCCGGCCCGCTGAACCATTACAGTACGAAACAGACTGTCATGGAGCGTATAAAACGAATTTATAAATTCATTGTAGGCACTGCTGTTGTCAAACAGATGCGGGTTATGTACCTTGATTTCTACTATATCGGTTGTTTTGATCCCGGGAGATTCTACAGCAACCCACCGCATCCCGCAGGTTTCTGCCACTGCCCCGCCCTCCATCGGTCCGAAGTGCGAGATTTCTTTACCGTTCACCGAAAACGAGACAGAGATATGATCCAGATAAAAATTGATCGGGATTCCTTTTTCGATCTCGTCTATGGGTGACCCGCGAAACGTGATGTCACCGTTGAGTGAAGACAGATCCGTATCTGCCTCAATGGTTTTCCATTCGCCTCCGTTTTCACGGTAGTTTCCGCGAAACAGAAGCGGTGTTGACATTGTCGCCTGTTCTTCCAGAATGGATTCGCCCAGTAAAAACAACAGCAAGACAGCCAGAAACAGAATCACGATACGGAATATCAGAAAAAGATGATCCCTTTTCATACCGGCCCCCCTGCCGTTTCTGCTCCGCTGAAAACAGTTTACTGTACGGAACCAATGCATGATCCGCTTGTTTCATCAATCATGTGCACCAATGGTTCCTGACTATTAAGTCTATAGGTGTAATATTAATTTGTGTGGATATTTCGTTCCCAAAGTGTTCTCCAGTTACATACCCAGATAAACAGAGAAACGACATATAAAATGAGGTGTTTTTTTGCAATAAAATGATATTATTATGCTTTTACCTGCACGTCTGTCAGGATTCAAGCAACCCGGTGTCCATAAATGCTTTTTCCAGTCCATGACTCATGATATCCGCAGTTACCAGATCTGCAGCCTCCCTGGCTTCTTTAACTGCGTTCCCCATGGCCACACCCTGTCCGGCATAGCCGATCATTTCAATATCGTTCTCCCCGTCACCTACTGCAATGACATCTTCCCGATCATAACCGCCTGCTTCCATTACACAGCGGATACCGCTTACCTTGTTCATGCCGGCAGGTGTAATCTCCCAGGCCCACAGTTCATCATCATCGGCCGAAAACGGGAAAGAGATCCCGGTGATGTTCAGGTCAGGCCAGTCCTTCAGCAGCTGATCTTCGATGGCGATCGGCCCGAAAGCAACCAGTTTCATGACATCGGCAAGCTCCGACGCATGATCGATCAGATGCGGTGTGGTCCTGCCGTCTTCGATGCCCAGTGCCACCACCGTCACATTCTGGATCCGCGCGTAGGCTTCCAGATTCTCTCTGAGCATATAGCCGCGGCTGTCGGTTTCGATATCGACAATGCAGTCGCGTTCAATCAGATAATCCATCAGTTCAAGATATTCCAGGCGGTCAAAATAAAGGCTGGAGATGGTTTCGCCCTTGTAGATCACAGTGCCGCCGGTACAGGCGACCACACCGTCAAAGCCAATGTCGGTAATCCGTTTTTCCAGCATCCGCACAGGGCGCCCGCTGCAGAGCAGAACCTCGTGACCGTTCCTGCGTGCCTGACGAATGGCCCGGACCGACGAGTCAGGAATGGCACCATCGTAATTGCGGATGGTGCCGTCTATATCGAGAAATACCAGTTTTTTATTCATGAATCAGTCCCAGATGCAAAAATGCCTGGCGGATTCCGTCTGCCCCGATCGGAGTCGTCACATAATCCGCGTTTTGTTTAACCTGATCGTCTGCATTGCCCATGGCCACACCGGTGCCGGCATAACGAATCATATCCAGATCATTTTCGCTGTCGCCAATCGCAATCGTGTCCTGCTGCAGGAAGCCGCCCGCTTCCATAATTCTCCGGATCCCATGAGCTTTGTTCACACCCTGATCCGTAATTTCCAGCGCGCACCCCGCCACAGAGGGAAAACTCAGGCTCACGATCTGCAGATCCGGCCAGTCACGGCGCAGGTCTTCCTTTGAAAGATCATCACTGAAAACAATCATCTTTTCGACATTTTCCACTTCATCGGCCGACTCATACAGCATCGTCTTTTCATGATGTTCCCGCTTGAGTCCCAGTTTCTGTTCCATACGCCGGTTAAATGCTTCGTGCATAGGCAGGTCCGCTTTGTCGATGTAGCCGCCGTGATCGGTTTCCACCTTGGTGATGCCGTGTTTTTCCTTCATATATCTGGTAAAGTCGAGAAAGGTTTGTCTGGGAAAGAAGAGGTGACACAGACACTGGCCTTCGTAAACCACATAACCGCCCGAACAGGCGATGATGCCGTCGAAGCCGATATCCGTGATCCGTTTTTCAATCATGGAGACGGGACGTCCCGAGCTTATGAAAACCTGATGCCCGTTCCTCCGTGCCTGATGAATAGCGCTGATGGTGGAGTCTGCGATGGTCCCGTCAAAGTCGCGGATGGTCCCGTCAATATCAAGGAATACCGCTTTTCCCCCGTCCGGATCCTCAAAATCTTCTGGACTGACCAGACCCAGATGCAGGAAAGCCTTGAGGATCCCGTCATTTTTAAGCGTGTCGGTCACATAGTCTGCTGTTTCCCGGACCGCCTCGGTTCCGTTGCCCATAGCCACACTCACGGCAACATAGCGCAGCATTTCCAGATCATTGTCATTATCTCCAACGGCAATGGTATCTTCCCATGCATAACCGCTGCTGCGGAGCATCTCCCGGATTCCGGCGGCTTTGTCAATTCCGTCCGGTGTGAATTCTCCGCCCCATTTTTCCATATGCGGCCGGCATAGATTCACGACGTGCACGTAGGAGCAGTCACGCTTGGCCTGTTCCTCAGTCAGATCGTTGCTGTAGACCACCAGCTTGGTCACATCCGTCACTTCATCGAATGAATCCACCAGAAGCGGATCACGTCCGCCGCGGTCCGCTGCGCCCAGAATTTCTCTGGAGCGGGTAAAGACCGCATCAAGCGCTTCTTTATCGCATTTCC
>JBMNSG010000118.1:0-7511 GCA_050945075.1 Eubacteriaceae bacterium
GTTTCAGTATGCAGTCTTATAGATATTGGGATCAGTTATTAATAAGTCAGGAAAAGAAAATGAAAGCAAATTTATATATAGATGGAATTCCGGCCGTTCTCTGGGGACAGCCTTCGAATAAAGTGTTTATTGCCATTCACGGGAGCCAGGGAAGCAAAGATGACCGTGTGATCAGTCTGTTCGCGGAAAAAGCCCAGCAGTACGGTTATCAGGTGCTGGCGTTTGATTTGCCCGGAAGCGGAGAACGTGAGAAAACCGATGGAATGGGACTCCGTGAAAGTATGAAGGATCTGCAGGATGTGATGGATTACGCAAAAAAAGGTTGGAAAAGCATCAGCCTGTTTGCTATAAGTATCGGCGCTTTTTTCAGCCTTATGTCATACCGGGATTCCAGACTGAAACAGGCATTGTTTTTGTCTCCCATTGTCGATATGCAGCGAATGATCGAAAATATGATGAACTGGTTTCATGTTTCAGAAGATCAGCTCAGAGAAGAAAAGAAAATTGCCACGCCCATGGAAACGCTGGACTGGGATTATTACGATTATGTAAAAAAACATCCGGTTGACCAGTGGATGGTCCCGACTTCCATTCTGTACGGGGGAAATGATGAGGTTGTAGAGCTGGATACAATTGATGCGTTTTCCGACCGTTTTAAATGCAGTCTGGATATTCTCGATGGCGGGGAACATTATTTTCATACACCGGCACAGCTGGACCGTTTCCAGAAATGGCTGGAACGGGAAATCCGCAGATAAAGATCAGCGGGAGAGTTTCAATTACTTAATCATACCGGTATTCAATCAGGAGCAGAGTCATAGAAAAAGGAACAGCTGCAGGACGAACAGGATATCAGGGTCTGAATCCCCTGGAGAAAGAGGTTTATCAGCTTTTTGAAAAAGCATTTCAAGAGCATAAGCTGGAAGTAAATCTGTCCAGAAAGTACCGGTCAGCAGACCCTGTCAAGATTGAACGGGCCGTCATCGGCGATCATCCTGAAATCATTTATTTTAACAAAACGATTCTCAAAACTGTCGAAACGCTTTTAGGAAGCAGACAGATCAGGCTTGTACCGCTGGTAGATCAGGACAGTATCGAAACGGAAAATATCCGGCTCCAGCATGCAGTCAATAACGCCTTTACACAAATATCAGCCCGGAAGCCTGTTTCAGATTATGAAAAACTGATTGCGGTTTACGAGTATCTGCAAAGTCATGTTGTATATGATCATCAGGAGAAACGTTCCTGCTTTTACGATGTACGCATGATCCATCCAAGGGCTCACAGTGCCTGCGGAGCACTTGAGGATGGTATTGCTGTCTGCGACGGCATTTCCGCGGCTTTTTCGCTGCTGGCCGCCATGTACGGCTTTCAGTCCGGACTGGTTTATGGAAAGGCCGGATTCGGCACCGCTCATCATGACGACCATGTCTGGAACATTATCCGTGTCGGAGACCACTATTATCACGTTGATGTAACCTGGGCCGTGAATGATTATCAGAAAAACGGAACCTTTTCTTACGATTATTTCTGTCAGTGTGACGATGATATGATGGCTGATTACTCCTGGAACCGTGATGAAATACCCGTTTGTGATGATTCAGGGCTCTCTTTTTATGCACACAGCGGTCTGATTGCAGAAAATCGCAGACAGGCTGATGATATTCTCAGGGCTTCACTGTTTAAGAGCCATGAACCGGTGCGGCTGAAGCTGGCGCCTGATGTGGTGCTTCCGGGCACAGAAGAAAATTATCTTCTGGAAAAAACAGCCGAATTTGCTTCGTTCATTAAAGAAGATTTTAAAATCGAGTATACCTGGAATGACAAGTCCAGGTGTTTTTCGGCGAACGTCATCTGAATCTGAACATCCATGCCGACACAACCCATGTCGGACTATTGCTTTTTCAGCGAACATTATCTGAACCTGAACCACAGAAAAGGGCTGGTTTTAATTCTGGCAGTGCGGACACCAGGTGGTGCCGCGGCCGCCGATTTTTTCATGAACCAGCGTGGCCCCGCAGACCGGGCATGGTTTCCCTTCGTGACCATAGACCCGGAACCAGGGTGTATTCTGATAATCCCAGCCTTTTCCCGCCAGGTACTGTTCAGGTGTGGTTTTGTTACGCGAAATAAAATATTTCAGGACCTCAGGAATTTTTTCTGCCAGTACAGCAAGCTCTTTTTCAGAAAGACTGCAGGCAGATCTGTCCGGCCGTATGCCGCTGGCAAAAAGAATTTCACAGGCATAGATATTTCCGATTCCGGCGATGATTTCCTGATCGAGCAGACAGGCCTTTACCGATTTTTTGCGTTTTGCAAACGCAGATTTCAGATATTCTGCTGTAAGCCCGGGGTCAAACGGTTCGATTCCCAGTTTTGCAATTCCGCTTTCTGTATCTTCCTGACCGCTGCGGATGAGCCAGAAACGTCCGAAACGGCGGGGGTCAATAAAACGCAGCTGGATATCTCCGCTCAGGTCAAAAATGACATGGGTATGCTTTTCGAGCGGATAATTTTGCGGAGTTACCAGCAGAGATCCTGTCATTCGCAGATGCATAATCATCCTGTCTCCGCTTTCCAGACCGAAAATCAGGTATTTTCCGCGGCGGGTGATTCCGGTAATCCGCTGGCCCCGGAGCAGTGTGCAGAATGCTTCTGCTGACGGACAGGCAATCACCGCGGGGTTGTTTACGGTGACTTTCCCGATGACATGACCTGCGATCTGCGGTTCAACTATTTCTCTGATGGTTTCTACTTCTACCAGCTCCGGCATAAAACTCTCCCGATTCTTTGTTATCATATATTATATACATTCTCCGGTTTTACGGAGAGAGGAGACTTTTATCATGCCAATTATGGATCATTTATACGCGAGAATTCCGAATATGTTCCTGCTGTATCTGGTGGCAGTGGTGCTTTATGCCGCCGTGCAGACTTTTGGTTTTATTGCCTGACCGGAAGGTGGCTCAGTATGAAGCATGAAAACAACATCCAAAACGATCAATACAGCGTCGAACAGATCGCTCCGGATACCTGGCGCATTGACGAAGGCGGAATGGCCAATGCTTATCTGGCGGCTGGAGACGAGAAGGCACTGCTCATTGACAGCGGAAACGGAACGGGGAATATCAGGAAAATTGCAGAAGAACTGACTCCTCTGCCGGTCATCTGTGCAGCCACACACAACCATCCGGATCATGTGGGCGGTTTTGGCTGGTATCCGCAGTATACTGTTATGAAGCCGGATACCGCCATCTTATACAGGTTTATGAGTCTGTCATGGTTCACCAGAATACTGGGAGCTAAGAACGGAATTCATGTAGACCTGCCGAAAAAACCATATCATCCGAAACTGATCGCGGCCGAAAACGGACAGGTTTTCAGACTCGGAAACCGGGATGTACGCATGATTGCTGTCCCGGGTCATACCCGCGGCTCGGCCTGTTTAGTGGATGACAAAGAACGGCTGGTCTTTACTGGAGATGAGGTAAATCCGTCATTATGGATGCATCTCCCCGGCTGTACCACCCTGGAAGAATGGCTTCCCGGAGCTGAAACGGTGGCGGATTTCGTCAGAAACGGTTACCGGGCATATTGCGGACATATGGACGGATTGCAGAGCAGGGAACAGATCGAACAGACAATTGTCTACGGCCGGGAACTGATCGCAATGGCCCGGAATGGACAGATAACGGGTAAAGAAATCATTTATCCGGATTCAGTAAGGATTCCCCAGATCCTGTGCAGGGGAGAGCGGATACTGAAACGATCTGCAAAGACACAACAGAAAGAATTACCGGACAGGAAGAGCTGCAGTTGATTAGTTGTCTTTGATCGGTTTGTCGATCGGATGATCCGTGTCTGTTGCATCCAGCTCACTCAGTGGATCTCCGTAAGGAGTCAGTCTGTCCAGAATCCGGGCAAAAGCTTCCGGAAGCTCTGCGGTAAATTCCATATATTTTCCGGTCGACGGATGGACAAATCCAAGCTTGCGGGCATGGAGCAGCTGGCCGCTGGTCGGGAACGGATTTCTCTTTTCACCGCCGTATAAAGGATCGCCGGCAATCGGGTAACCGATATGTTTCATATGAACACGGATCTGATGGGTGCGGCCGGTTTCAAGCCGGAAACGGCACAGTGTATAGCCTTCTGTATAGCGCTGCAGCACTTCAAAACGGGTGACAGCTTCTTTGGCATTGCGGTCGGTTACCGTCATGCGTTTGCGGTTTTTAGGATCGCGGCCTATGGGCATATCGATTTTACCGCTGTCATTGGGAAGGATGCCTTTGACGAGTGCCACATATTCCCGGGTGACCGAGTGGTCCTTGAGCTGGGCAGCCAGGCTTTTGTGGGCAGCATCGTTTTTGGCGGCCATCAGCAGACCCGAGGTATCCTTGTCAATACGATGGACGATTCCCGGCCGCAGTTCTCCGCCGATTCCGGAAAGATCATGTACGTGATAAAGGAGCGCGTTGACCAGTGTTCCGTCAGGTGTCCCGTGGGCGGGATGGACGACCATGCCCTGAGGCTTGTTCACGACGATAACATCTGCATCCTGGTACACAATCTCAATAGGGATATCCTGGGGACGTGCCGAAATTTCTGTCGGCAGTTTCAGGGTAATGGTGACCAGGTCTCCGGCATTGAGCTTCTGTGCAGGTCTGGCTTTTTTTCCGTTAATCAGAATATCTTCATCACCAATGAGCAGCTTGATGCGGGAACGTGAAAGCTCCGGTGCTCTGGCTGCGCACCAGGCATCCAGGCGCTTTCCTGCATCATCCTCATGGGCGGTTATTGAAAGGATTCGGGGTTCATCCGGGAAATCATCTGTTTCGTCTTCGAAAGGGATGGGTCTGATCTCGTCCGGAACTGTTTTATCGATAATATCTTGCTTCAATTCTAAGTCTGCCTTTTTTAGTATGCTCCGAGCAGGCATCAATCACAGCCTTGCCCTTTTTTCGTACAGACAGGACATCGCCTGCTGCTATTCTGGCATCCGCCTTCTGTGCCGGAAGCCAGTTCAGTGTTACGTCTCCTGAACGGACTGCGTCCTGAGCGCCGGTGCGGGAGAGCTTAAACAGTGATGCGGCGATGGCATCCAGTCTGTCTGAAGCCGCTGTTACGGATACCGGCTGGTAATGACGTTCGACCATTCTGATATCTGCCTGCGCCAGCCACTGCGGCCGGACAGGCTGTCCCTGCAGTCTGCGGAATTCAGTCAGAACAAAGTCTTTCATCCGTTCCAGCATGATAATCTGAACAAATTCTTCGGTGATCTGAATATCACCGGCGTTTTCCCGCTTTATACCCAGTGACATTAATGTACCCAGAACCTTGCGGTGTTCGGCTTCAAAACTGACAGGGATATAGAGTGCGCCTGCCGGCCATTCCAGCTGCTCAGCTTCCAGATATTCGGGATAGATATACAGTATGCGGCGTTCCGCATCAGGAACGCCGCCGTAAAAGCAGTAAGGTTCACCCGAACGCTTGAGAACTGCTTCCAGCTCTGACTGCTGGACCCGGTCCAGAAAACCAGTGAAGTAAGGTTCGTAATTATTCTGCAGGTGATCTTCAATCCGGGCCAGCAGAAATGTATTTTCGTCTTTTTTATTCATCTTTTGTATTCGGGGTAATCCCGGTTGGCTGCTCCGTTTTTATTCAGCTTGTGCCGATTTTTCAATAGCCGAAATCGTGGCTTTGTCTGGTGTTACAAACATGGTATTCTGATTGGTGAAAATTACCATCCCCGGTTTGGCCTTTTTCGGTTTCTTCAGGTACTTGAATTCCAGGTAATCCACGGGTATATTTTCCGAGCCCCGCAGACTGGAATACCATGCAGCCAGCATGCCGCCTTCCAGAACGGTTGCTTCGGTAATAAATTTACCGTCAGCTACGATCAGGACATGGGAACCGGGCGCATCCTTGACATGCAGCCAGCAGTCTTCATCTACCCCTAACCGGGTCGAGATATAATCGTTCTGATAATTGTTTTTGCCCACATAAATGTCAAAACCTTCGCTGGAAACAAAATGCATCGGCTTGGAGGCTGCCGGCTTTTTCGGGCCGCCTTTCGAACTGCCTCTGGTTTTTGAAGCCAGATCCGACTGGGCAAATTCATGACGGATTTCGTCGAGCTCAGTGTTTTCAGTCGAGTTTTTCAGACTTTCGAGCAGGGATTCAATATAATACAGCTCTTCTTCTGCCTGCTTTTTCTGAACATCGAGTTCTACGGCAGCCCGTTTGCCCTTGGCATATTTTTTATAAAACCGCTGCGCGTTCTGACTGGGCGTCTCGTTTACCTTGAGGGGAACGACCACACTTCTGCCCTCAGGATCGGAATAATCAGGCAGCTCTGCCTTTTTCATTCCCCGTTCGAGCATCCAGATGTTGGCGGTGATCAGATCCCCGTAAAGCTTGTTGCGGTCATTGGATTCAAGACGCTTGAAATCCGCATCGAAGTACTGCAGCTTTTTGGCGTCACGTTTCCGGAGGTTTTCCAGCTGGTGCCGGAGGTTGGCACTCTTGGTGCGGAACCGCATTCTGCGGTCTCGCAGACTGTAAAATTCCTCCAGCATTGTGGAAACGGTCGGTTCTTCTTTTGTTTCAGCTCCAAGATAAGTCAGCCGGGCCGGATAGAAATCAATCAGATCTCCATCCTTCATATAGATTGCGGGAGCAGGGGTCTGCGCTTCCCGGTAAAAGCCGATAAATGCATCAGCCAGGTTTTCAAGCTGTTCATCGGAATAGGTCATCAGCTTTGTTCCGCCTTCAAGCCCGGCACGGTAGAGTACTTCGCGGGCAAAGGCCGGGCTGAGTCCGAAGAAATGAGTGATGATAAAACGTTCGGGATCCAGCTCTTTATAAGTCTCGAACATCTGCAGCAGTTCTTTTTTATCGACCGCGCCCGCCTGGTTTCGACCATCGGACGGGGGGGCGATATAGGGATTGCCAGGGAGGATCTGGCGGTAGCGGCTGCTGGAGAAGCCGACTTTTTTCAGAGCATCGGTAATGATGGTCCCTTCTGCGGTCCCGGCTGTCAGAATGATATTGCTGTTGCGGCCGGTGATTTCACAGATCAGTTTTCTTTCGACAGGTTCTCCGAATTCATCCCTGGAATTTAAAACCACTTCGACAATACGGTCCGAGCCCTGCTGAACAATGGCCGTGATTTCCGAACCGGAAATATACTTTCGCAGGCTCATGCAGAAAGAAGGCGGTACAGCCGGATTTTCCTTTTTCTGGCTGGTTATATGAATTCTGGCGTTGTTGGGTGAAGCACTGATGAGCAGGACTGTGTTTGTCCTGTCTTTATTAACTGTAAGCCGGAGTTCATCGGCTTCCGGCTGCTGTATCTTGCGGATTCGTCCGCCTGCAAGAAGGGCATTAAGTTCTTCTGCGGATCTGGCCGCGGTTATTCCGTCAAACGGCATGTTTTCTCCTTTGAATCGTATTACTCAATTATTTTGTTTCTTATTTTTGTATCCTATATAGTATAACATCATTAAGTGTTC
>JBMNSG010000119.1:0-7317 GCA_050945075.1 Eubacteriaceae bacterium
TTTCAACGGGAATTCCGCTCGTTCTGCCTATATCGGCGGCTTCCTGCAAATGTTCTTCTGCCTGTCGTTGCTGTTCCTCTTGATAGAAGTCCTTGTTCTGTGCTGATACAAAACTGCCACGCCCGACAGTCGTTTCAATAAAACCATCTCTTTGCAACTCCTCGTATGCTTTTTGAACGGTAATTACGCTTACATGAATAGATTTTGCGAGAGAACGCATAGAGGGAATTGGGTCGCCCGTCTGCAATTCTCCACTCATAATCATCGCTTTTATCTGCGAGGTTATCTGCTCGTAGATGGGCTTGCTCGTATTACTGCTAATGATTATCTCCATAAAGCCCCTCCTAACTATAATGTACATATTGTACATGTACATTATAGTTATATAGAGCGATACTGTCAATGGCATAAGAATTTACCTCCAAATTTTTGTAATAGATGTTTTTCCATCTTTGAATCGCAGCTGGATCAGCACCGATGGATCTCGCTGCTTCCACACGCATATTTCTTCTCGAAGAAAGCGCTCCACAATTTTTACTTTTTTAACAGGAGCAAAACTACTTTTTCCGGACATAGAAAAGCCTCCAGATAGTTATCACTTTTCAGTGTCCTATTTGGAGGCAGCATACCAAATGACATGAACAAAGTTTTAATCTTTATAAAATATTCAAAATTGAAGTCTATAGTTTGATATGAACTAAATAAAAGGATGATGAACATGACAAATTACATTCTGCAAACCAAAAATCTTTGCAAAACCTTTAAAAAGCAGCGTGCTGTAAACAATGTCTCCATTTCCATTCTGGAAAACTCGGTTTATGGCCTGCTTGGCCCAAACGGAGCCGGTAAATCCACAACTTTGAAAATGATTAGCGGTATGTTTCATAAAACATCCGGTGAGATTCTTTTTGAGGATCACCAGTGGAGCAGAGATGATCTTACTGACATCGGCGCACTGATTGAATCACCACCGCTCTATGAAAACCTTACAGCAAGAGAAAATCTAAAAGTCCGTACACTTCTTCTGGGGCTTCCCGATTCAAGAATTAATGAAGTACTGCAAACAGTTGATCTGACAGATACCGGGAGAAAATGTGCCGGGCAGTTTTCAATGGGCATGAAGCAACGTCTCGGCATTGCAATCGCGCTTCTCAACCACCCGAAGCTGCTGATTCTGGATGAACCTACCAACGGTCTAGATCCAATCGGTATACAGGATTTGCGCGGCCTTATACGCTCGTTCCCTGAGCAAGGCATTACAGTCATTCTTTCCAGCCATATTTTATCTGAGGTTGAACTCATAGCCGACCACATCGGCATCATCAGCAACGGGATCCTGGGTTATGAGGGAAAAATCAATGCCGATGAAAACCTCGAATTCTTGTTTATGGAAGTCGTTGCAAAAAGCAAAAAGGCAGGTGCCTGATATGCTGAAATATATAAAAGCCGAAAACCTGAAATGCAAAAGAACCTTTGCAAAGAAATTGATTGTAATCGCACCGCTGTTTATGGTTTTGCTTGCGGTCACTTCCGGGATGTACTTCGTGCAAAACGGCTATAACTGGTGGTATGTTATAATCCTTCCGGGCCTTATTTCACTCATGGCGGCACTGGTAAACCAATATGAAGACAAAAAGCTGCATTACCAAACAGTTTTTTCACTCCCGGTTTCCCTGAAAAAATATGGGTTTCCAAAGTCCTGTTGATTGCCGGTTATGTGGCTGTCGCCATTCTGATTCACTTTGTGGGTATTGCTTTGGGTAAGCTTATTTATAACCCCGCCGTATCTGTGTCTATTCCGCAGATGATTGCCGCATCGCTTATATTGATTATCGTCTCTTTGTGGCAGATCCCTTTTTGCCTGTTTTTGGCGAAAAAATTTGGTCTTATGACAACCATTTTACTCAACTTGGGCGGAGGAACTGTTTTAAATATTCTCACAGTGTCAAAATCAGTCTGGTGGATCTGTCCTTATAGTTGGGCTGCGCGGCTGATGTGTCCCGTACTGGGAATCCTTCCAAACGGCACTTTGGCCCCATATGGGGATGCCTTACTGAATTCAGGTGTTATTCCAATTGGTATTGCTCTATCCATAGCTTTGTTTGCTGTGTTGCTGGCTGTAACTGCAAACTGGTTCTCGAAGCAGGAGGTAAAATAAGGTGTTGACTCTCATACGATGCATTCGTTCGGATTGTCTGAAACTCAGACGCACCTTTATGCTGCCGATTCATTTTATTGCACCTGCTCTGGTATCTGTCCTTTTCCTTGCCTATTATTCTGTATCTCCATGGAAAACAGAATCGAAACTGAGCGGATTTCTGGAATTTATTGCGGTCAGTTTTCCTCTGATCATTGGGCTCATCAGTGCCAAATCAATCGAGCAGGAAGGACAGGCTGGAAGTTTTCAAAATATGCTTTGTGGCATAAAATCAAGATCAATAGTTTATTTAAGCAAACTGATCCTTTTATTTGTTCTGGGAAGTATATCGGTTTTGCTTGCCGTAGGAATCTTTGGCACGTTTTTTAAGGTGGCTCCTGCCGTATTCTATCTTAAAGCAATTGGTATCCTGATTATTTCAAATGTTTTTCTTTATGTTCTGCATCAATTTGTAAGTCTTCAATTTGGACCAGGTGCCTCCATCGGCCTTGGTATCGCCGAGAGCTTAATTTCCGCCCTTGCGCTCACAGGGTTGGGAGATGGAAAATGGTATTTTATTCCTTGCACATGGGGAGCGCGGCTATGCGATTATCTTGTGTACATCTGGTCAAATCCGGTGTCTTTCGCGATGGGTAATGCGGAAATTGTAAAAGGGATACTTATTGCCGGGATTTCATCTACAATAGCAATAATCGCAAGCATCATCTGGTTTCGAAATTGGGGGGGCAGAAAAACATATGATTGATTTTATAAAGAAGCATAAAACATTTTCGATACTGCTTCGCAGTTATACTGATTGCTGATTCATGAAAGAGGTGGAAAGAGTGGCAAAAATACTTGCAGTTGACGATGAGCCGGATATACTGGCACTAATAAAAAACTCATTGCAAAAAGACGGTCACATTGTAATAACAGCAGAACGCGCGGAAGAAGTAAAGCAGGACAGCCTTGCAGATTATGATTTAATTCTGTTGGATGTCATGATGCCCGGATTAGATGGATTTACCTTCTGTCAGAAAATCAGGTACATTGTCGACTGCCCAATCCTGTTTCTGACAGCTAAAACGATGGAGACCGATGTTATGAACGGCCTGGGAACAGGCGCAGATGATTACATTTGTAAGCCATTCGGAACAGGCGAATTGTGTGCAAGGGTAAATGCCCATCTGCGCAGAGACCAGAGGGAAAAGCATAATATTCTTTGCGCATCCGGTACACGTTTTGATTTGTCTTCAAAAGAGATTAGCGTTAAAGGCAAAGTTATTCCCCTGACTAAAAGCGAATATGGTATCTGCGAATTTCTTGCTAAAAACCGTGGGCAGGTTTTTTCAAGGGAGCAGATTTATGAGGCGGTTTTCGGCTACGATGGCGAAAGCGACTCGTCCACTGTATCGGCTCACGTTAAAAACCTTCGTGCTAAACTTGCCGTCTATGATCTGTCGCCAATTTCAACTGTATGGGGGATTGGATATAAATGGTCATGAAAAAGCGGCTTTTATCTCTTAGAGTTATCTTTTTTGAATATTTGTTTTTTATGGCATTGATGCTTACTCTGGCATTATTAGTTCCGTATACGTTTTTTTGCTTAGGACTCAATACAGGACTATATACTTCCGCAAATTCCAGTGAAGTAGAGGCCAGAAACATGGAACCCAAAATTGTTACGGCAAATCCCTTTAATAGTGCACTTGTTCCCGCTTCCTGCACTTATGTTTACGTTTCCCCTGACTTTGACGTGTTACAAAGCAATATGGCACAGCAGGAAAAAGACAATGCCATCGCATATGCACAGGAAAAGTACACTCCTACGTCATCCGACGATTGCTATCTTGTTATTAATCGGGATGACGGAGTTTGTATTCTTCACTATTATATTCGATCAAGATATACTATTGACTGGATGAACCGCTATCTTCCGAATACGGATGTACTTTTAATTATCTGCTGCATTTTTAATTGTCTGGTTGGATGCTTTATTGTCACAACTCTTTTTGCCAAACGCTTAAAAACGCAATTACATCCATTATTAAGCGCCACAGAAAAGATTAAAGACCAGGATCTTGATTTTGACGTGCAGGAATCCGGAATCAAAGAGTTTAATAATGTTCTTTTGTCTATTTCGGATATGAAATCCGAGTTAAAGCATTCTCTTGAAGAACAATGGCGAATGGAACAGACAAAACAAGAGCAGACATCCGCACTTGCCCATGATATTAAAACTCCACTTACGGTTATCAGGGGAAATGCTGAATTACTGCATGATACAAACCTTACAGAAGAACAGCAAAAATATACCGGTTACATTTTAAAAAATACGGATCGAATGGAACGTTACCTCAGAATACTGATAGATTTGACCAGGTCAGAAACGGGGTACTCGATCAATTTACAAAATATTCAAATAAAACCATTTGTAAAAGATCTTATAGATCAAATAAATGGCCTTGCAGCACCGAAACAATTGCAAGTCGGTTTTATGCAAAGAGATTTGCCGCAAGAATTTACTGCCGATCCCGGTTTACTTGTACGGGCAATTATGAATGTCATTTCAAATGCGGCAGACTATAGTCCGGAGCACGGAAAAATCAGTATTTCCATAGAAGCTGTTGACAAGCAAATCACCTTCTGTGTTACTGACAGCGGCAAGGGCTTTTCACAGGAAGATTTAAAGCAGGCAACTGCGCAATTCTATATGGGGGATAAAAGCAGAGGTGTGGATACACATTTTGGAATCGGTTTGTATATTACAGATGTAATTATAAAATTACACCATGGCTCTTTGAAGATCGAAAACTCAACTGAAACTGGCGGAGGCAGGGTTACTATTAGTATTCCCCTTTAAATAAAAACGGTTCTATCTTCAAAGAGGCCTGCCCTTTGAGGTGAAAATCCCAATGGATAATGCTATGCTATCCCCTCCTGTTGTATTTTCATGAAAGTTGTACAGACAAATCGGGCGTTGTCACACTGTGAATGATGGGCATAATAGCTATTGAAAAAAATCAAATCAGAAATTGATATACAGGCTGCTCTCTATAAAAATCTAATACGTTTGCATTAGTATTTGGTGCAATATATTGCAAATCGACACCACTTTTCAATAAAAGAGCAAAAATCTTTGAGAGGTCATTTTTCAATTCTTCTGTTATTATTCTTTCTTTGCTGAGGGTTCCGTCTTGATAATTGTATTGAGGCAGTATTTGACTTGCTTGCAAACAAGCACGCCAAATGCAAGAGTTACCATAGGAGTCTTTCGCATTTACATCTGCGCCCAATTGTATTATTTTCTGCAACTGCATAAATGCTATTTCAGCATTTTCTTTAGTGCTATGTTCCTTAAAGCCAAAAGAAGTAGTATTCCATCTGCTACACATAATTGCTGCGTTGATTGCATCATGAATTACTGGAGCACGCCATTTGTTGCAACATTCTTCCGATTCGATAAAATTCACATCTGCATTCATAGAAAGAAGAAAATCTGTTATTCCAAAATTACCGCACTTTAACGATACTTGCAAAGGAGATTGTCCATCATCCTTTTTAGGTGGTTGCTTTGCGGTACAAGCAATTAGTTCTGGTTTTTTCTGTAATAGTTGCATCACCATTTCGTTATCAAACTGCCTTATTGCAGTAAATAACTTTTTCATCAACAATTCCTCCTCGGTAACTTCCAGTATCAGCCTGAATTACTGCTCCTTAGATCCTTCATATACAATCATCCCGTTACATCGGTGTCCCGACTTCGATCAGGTTTCCGTCCGGATCATAAAAGCGCACTACCTTCTGACCCCAGCTGTGCGTCATCAATCGGTTCACATACTGAACCGAAGGATAATATTTCTCAAGTCTCTCCACAAACGCCTCGATATCAAGCTCCTCGAAATAGAGTTCGCTCGTATTATTCTGTGGGATTGTATCCGACCCCAGAAAATCCTTCCAGATCTTTTCGTCCTGAAGGACAAGCCCTTCCGTAAGGATCATATTGCCGTCATTATCCAGCACCATCTCCAGTCCAAACAAATCGTGATAGAACTGCTTCGCTCTCTCAATATCCCTTACCACGATCAATACGTTCTTTAGCTTCATTCATAGTACCTCTAATTCGCCAACTGAATGCCGTTTCTCTCTGTCAAGGTGTTTTACTTGGCAGCTTTGGATAAATTCCCGTAAAGGATTTTCCACCTCTCAGCTGTTTTCTCCCCGCGTTTGCAACGTGTCTGAAATTAATGGTTTTCTCTCACGTTATTCTTTCGCTCCAATTCGTCCAGAAGATAAGCCTGGTACTTCGGACGATACTGTTTCATTTTTTCTTTCAGTTCTTCTGATATCTATTGGCATATGTCAATGCGAGTACTTGTATTTCAATGCACTCTGAACAGTCTCCATAATCGAATATTCAAAATCGCTCTTTTCCATTTCCATTGCCTTCAGGAATTTCTTATTTCCTTTGTACGATTTCCACAGCAGTCTCCAATCCTTCTCGTCCATGCTGATGTTGTAGAGAAGGTTCGCCATAAAAAAAATGAGCGGTTTACTTCCGCAGAGAATTCTTTCATTGCGCTCTGAGGAATACTTCTCCAGATCTTCTTCTGTGTACTTAGGCTGAAGCCCCATAATTGGATTGACCAGGAGCTGCGTGGATGAATTCATTAGATTCACATAAGAACCTAGTTCATATTGCTGCGCTTCAGTCATGCAGTTGTAGTCCTGTCCGAATGACTCGATTTTCTTTATTGCTTCTTCCAGCCGGGTACTTTCATCTTTGATTCTGCTGATGCGCTCGTTGATTTCGATAATCGCCAGATCATAGGATTTGGTATCCCGGTAACTAACAAGAGTAAAGATATTCTCCAATGGTTTTATCCATAAACGGCGGCATACATATTTTTTCAACATTTTCCCGTCATTCGTCTCGATAAATTGATAGTCGCCAAGACGAATGTTATGCTCATTTTATGTCGTTGTTGTTTTTAACTCCATCATTCATTTTTTTGATTTTGCTTTTCCATGAAAAATATTGAATTACCCACACAAAAATAAATATCGCAACAAATATTCCGATATATGACAGAATACCGACAGCATTGTGCTTCATCCAATTCGTGACATAGGCAATCGGAAACATCACAGCACAGGCAATGGAAAAGTAAATCCCGCTT
>JBMNSG010000120.1:0-7302 GCA_050945075.1 Eubacteriaceae bacterium
TTAAATTCAAAAAAGCACAGACGCATGGCCTGTGCTTGCAGTAATGATTAATATTCTGTTTTGATTCTGAAATCTGCATGTCCGAGTGATAGATTGGGATTATACATGGGATCGTTATCCAGAAGCGGGCCCCATTTGCTGACTACCTTGCGCATTTCACTCATCATCCTGTTTTTCTTGGCCCGCGTGGTTTCATAACCGCGGGAAACAGATTCGTGATGATACAGTACTGCTGCAGGATCGTAAACACCGTAATAACCGGCATCGGTCAGAGCACAGCACAGATCGACATCATTGAAGGCAACGGCTATATTTTCATCAAAACCGCCCACCTGTTCAAATTTCTTTCTGTCCAGCATCAGGCAGGCCGCCGTTACGCATGAATAATTGGTTACCGCTGCCAGCTTGCTAAAGTAACCGGGATCATCTTTTGGATAATGATAATGGATATGACCGGCTATCCCGCCAATTCCCAGCACGACACCGGCATGCTGGATTGTATCGTCCGGATACAGCAGCTTTGCTCCTACGGCGCCGGTATAATCATGCTGCGCGAATCCCAGCATACTCCTCATCCATTCCGGTGCTACGACTTCGGTATCGTCATTCAAAAACAACAGATATTCGCCCGTTGCGTGCTGCACCGCAAGATTGTTAATTCTGGAATAATTAAACGGAATATCAATCCGAACAACCTTGACCTGCGGGTAACTTTCCTGCAAGTCTTTAAATACCTGCATGGTTTCCGGATTAACGCTGCCATTATCCGCAATGACAATTTCATAATTCGAATAATCTGTTTTCTGGCATACCGAATCGATACAGCGTTTAAGCACTTCAGGATTGTCTCGAGTCGGAACAATCACACTGACTTTGGGATTCCCGACTATATCGTAGGCTACATCGTAAATTCCGGGGAATTTTCCCGGTGTGACCGTTCCCGGCGTACCGCGTCTTTCCAGAGCATCGCTGACTGCTTTGATTCCACTGTCGTAAGCATAGTTTTTGGCACTTGCCTGGGCAGCTGTTGATTCAGGAAGCATCCGCCAGTGATAAAGAATTTTCGGTATATGGGCAATACGGTCAGTCTGTTCGACCGCACGCAGAATCAGATCATGGTCCTGGGCACCTTCATATCCCGGGCGGAAGCCGCCGATCTGATCCAGCAGTTCTTTCCGGAAGACGGAAAAATGGCAGATGTAATTTCCCGCCAGCAGCGAGTCTGGAGCATAATCGCTTTTAAAATACGGTTTGGACCGCTTTCCTCTGGCGTCTATTTTATCTTCATCACTGTAAATCAGATCGAGGCCAGGCTGTTCGTTGAGCAGGCTTACGACTTCGTAAAGAGCATTGGGGGCCAGTTCGTCATCATGGTCGAGAAGGCCCACAAATTCTCCAGAAGCCATATCAAGCGCTATATTGGAAGCACGGCAGATATGCCCGTTTTCTTTTCGGAAATCGACTTTAAT
The DNA here is from genome assembly GCA_050945075.1 of Eubacteriaceae bacterium. GTDB lineage: Bacteria > Bacillota > Clostridia > Eubacteriales > Eubacteriaceae > UBA7485. The sequence goes on from JBMNSG010000120.1 coordinate 1,470, forward strand.
TCTGCTGTCAGATTCTGGAAGGCTTTCCATATAGCGGATCAGCGAACGATCTGTCGAGCAGTCATCTGCCAGACACAGTTCCCAGTTCTGGTATTGCTGGTTTTCAACGGATTCCACCAGTTTTTTCAGGTATTCCGGTTTGACATTATAAACCGGTACTGCCAGAGAAATCAGCGGTTTTTCCGCAAAAGCGTCAATTCTCCGTTGAATTCTTTCCGGATTACCCTTGCCTTCATTTTCCCTGATCCATTCCTGATAATCAGGTCCGAGGCCGGGCACATTGTCCATAAGCTTACGCTTGAGCAGTTTTCTCCCGTTTCGGGTCAGATACGGCTTGATGTGAGCCAATGCGTGAATGGCCAGCAGACTTGGACTGCCCGCTTCATGAATTTCACAGTAAGGAAGATTCAGATTCAAAACCGTCTGCTCGTGTTCGAGAGGCGTGGTAAAGTCAAGCTTCAGTTTGCCCTTGAGCTCCCGCAGTTTGACTTCAATGATAAAACCGGCTCTGACTCTGGCGTTCTTCCCGGTTGGATCGTCCAGATCCGGTCTGTCTTCACGGAGAATCTGAACATCCTCGATGGGTTCGTCGGCACTGATGTGAATTTCTGCTTCGTCACCGACATAATCTGCCAGAACCCATCCTCTGATTTTTACGGTCGAGTCAGAAGGTTCTCTGACTAATAGATCTATATTGGATTTCATATTTTTCCTGTTCCTGTATCAATAATCGATAAACGAAGCTGCTGACCCGCCCGGCTGTACATTCGGATTGATATACGGATCTATAAGCCTGTCCTGCGGGTATTTGCGCAGCAATCCGGCAAGTTCCGCACCACCGCCATTTTCATTGGTATCATTGATCATAACTGCTTCCGGGACGAAAACCGTCTGCAGTCCCTGCTGTCTGAAACGGATCGAAAGATCAATATCCTGTTCCTCAGACGCAAGTCCGGTATCAAAGCAGCCGTTTTCCATGAACGGAGCCTTTCTGACCATCAGACAGTCCAGACTGACCGCAAATACATCCTGCGGTGCATCCAGCCTGAAATAATAACCCAGATCATAATCCGTCTGGTCTACCATCGGTACGTAACGGTGACCGTGTTCTACAGAAACGCCGGCATTAATCACTCTGAATGCATTATTCAGGATTTTCGGGCCGCAGATACCGACTTCCGGCAGTCTGGCGAAATTCACCATTTTTTTCAGCCACTGCTTATTTTCCGGACGCAGATTTTCATCGATGAAAACCAGCAGTTCCCCATTGGCTTTACGAGCTGCATAATTTCTCAGGTAAGCCTGGCTTCTGTTCGCATTATCATCGATAAATCGAATCCTGGGATCCTCTGTAAAAACAGGACAGTTCACAGCGACAACTTCAAAATCAGGATAATCCGTTACCGACAGAACTTCTCCGGCGGCGAAAGCGCGCATGGCTCCGTCAGAACCATGAGTGCCTGCAATAATAACAGAAACCTTCGGAAATTTTCCCGGGAAATAATCAATCTGATAGGTTCCGTAATTTTCGCCTATCCTGACATCCGCCGGAATATGGCAGCTGCTCAGATAATCCTCCAAGACCTTTTTCCCGGCTTCATAAGCGTACATTTTCGCTTCCGGATTCTCTGCAACCGAGCCGCGAACCGCACGCCAGTGATACAGGATTTCCGGAATATGACCGACTTCTTTTGCCTGTCGTGCTGTCCGCTGGACAAAATCATAGTCCTGGGCACCGTTGTAATCCGGATTAAGCAGACCAGAACGACAGGCCAGATCTCTTTTCACCGCTACAAAATGCGTAATGTAATTATGATAATTCAGCAGTACCGGATTCCAGTCCGGCTTGAAGAAAGGATCGAAACGAGTTCCTTCTTCATCAATTTTATCTTCGTCGGAGTAAATAAATTCCGCATCCGGGTGCGCCTGTACATAAGAAGCCATATGTGCAAGGGCAAAGGGATCCAGCAGGTCGTCATTATCCATAAAGGCAATGAAATCCCCTGAGGCTAAACCGATAGCTGTATTGGTGGCTCTAGAAATATGACCGTTCTTTTCACGGTAAGCGACCTTGATCTGCGGATACTTCTCTGAGTATTCCTCCAGAACCTTCCTCACGTGCGGCTTTGTCGAACAGTCGTCAGCAATGCAGAGCTCCCAGTTCTGATAACTCTGTGCGATTACGGAATCAATAAATTCCCGCAGCCATTTTTCGTCGATATTATAAACAGGTGTCACAATTGAAAACAGCGGTCCATTTTCAGAGCTGGCAACCGGAGCAGCAGTCGGGTGTTCTGCGCACCACAACAGATATGGATCCGGTGGTGTTGCTGGTACCGGCTCCGGTTCAGGCATCCGCAGGACCTTTTTAACTGCTGTTTTCATTCCTGTTTTAAGCCTCTGTCGAATTGACGGTTCTTCTTTTACCGGAACCGGAAACGAACAGATATACTCGGTATCGGGTTCATCCCCGGATGAACGGAAATAAATCTGATCAATTTTGTCTCTCCAGTCGCCCTGAAGCGTCAGCGAAAAGCCAAAATTATTTTTCCTGTGTACCTGAAACAGATCATTGATATCATAACGGGGAAACTGTTTATACTCTATAACCGGCAGATCTTCATCTGTTACCGGTACCAGAGATGCTGCGCTTGCCGCGTCTATTCCCCACCCGTTTATACTTGTTGTATCAGAATCCGGTGTGTATTCCACCAGATCTGCATTAATAATCAGATTATGCTGCATGCTGATACTCTACTTTCCAAGCTTTCTACGCAGCCTGTTCATGGCATCGCGAACCGGTGCCGTCATTTTCCACGACTTGCTGTTGATAAATGAAGACAGCAGCACTTCCATCTGCGACATCCGGGCTTCCATGGCTGTTATTTTTTCCTGTTGCTGTTCAATACAAGCTGTCTTCTGTCTGTTCTCTGTTTCCAGATCAGCAATCGTATGCGGCAGTTTTACATCGATCAGTTTCTGCGCTTCTCCGAAGATATGATTGGTCTGAGCAACATACCGGCCTGTTACAACCAGTGCGTCAAGGCCGCAAAAATCCCCGTTAATGATGACCAGCGGGTCATCAGAATAGAAGAACCAGTCATTCCCGTCTATATTCGCATTGACCGGAACCAGCTCCAGATCATTGTCGGTTTCCGCAATGCCGGCATTCCCGATCATTGCCGGACAGGAACATGGATCCCAACGCAGCCGGACAGGATCCTTACCGCCGTTTTTCTGTTTCAGACCGGTTAAATCAAAGCGTGTCGTAAACCGGTTGTCATAGATCTTAAGCGGCTGTCTGACGGTATTGGCTTCAGTAAAACCATTGCCAAAATCAGCATAAAGCACGGATTCCTGATTGTAACGGTTGAGCTGATTATTCAGCATGGTATCACTGTTCACCTGAAATCCGAAATATTGTTCGACCGTGTGATTGGCGACATATTCTTCGTTAAAGTGATCGTGCCAGCTCTGGAACAGAGCATTGTCAGCTATATCTACAGCTGCCATATTCAGAAGTTCTTCAAATGTGAAGGCTTCATGAATTTTTTCTTCCTGCATCCAGGCCATATACAGACTGCGCCAGATAATAAAGTCTACCGGAACCGCAAAATCAAACACCCATTCGTAATCGATGATATATTCGTCTTTTCCACTCAGGATGATATTCGGGAAAATCATGTCTACGTTGCTGACCGGATGACACAGGAACGCTTCGGTCGATTCCGAAGTTCCGAATACTTCCCTGAAAGCAGGGGTATAGTAATCTGAGCGTTTTTCAGCACCGTTACGAAGCTTCGAACAAAATTCTTCCAGCGTTTTCTTAAATGCACCGATACTTCCGGCGGCCAGCTCTTCAAGCATCCTGTCAAGCAGACTCGGTCCCTTAATGAAGTCAAATTCCAGGGCCTGGTCATATTCTTTAACAGGTGCATTCAGATATCCGCAATACTCCGGATATTTCTGGTAATAAGAATACATCTGCTGAAGATGCTGTTCCGAATCCGGGAACATCGCTTTTTTAACGATTCTTCTGGAATCACTATCATTAAACATGACTGTCTGCAGGCAGAATTTTTTTCTTCGAAGCAGGGGCAGTTTGACAAAATCGATATCTTCTGACGCTTTTGAAATGGGCGCACCTGAAACTTCGATCAGGAAAGAATTAAAGAAACTTCCGAGTATATTTTCTTTCTTTAACACCTGTTCAAATTCATGTTCGCTGAACAGAACCAGCCGGTTTGCATTAAAAGAGTAATCATGCAGACTGGAATCCGCCATATCCAGCGTCTGATCCGTGAAAACAGCTGTAGGAAACTTGTAATCAGGAGCCGGGTAGTATAGCTTCTGGTATTCAAAGCCAGCTTCCCGAACCAGATCCTGCAGTTCATTTCTGGAAAATGTCCTGACAAAATCGATTCCCCGGTAGTTGTTCAATCCGGAAAACAGACTGCTTGTATGATCCTCGGGCGCACCGTTCAAATATTTCATTCCCAGTCTGTTTTCGATGGCGATCAGAATCACGCCGTCCGGTTTTAACAGGGCTTTGAGCTGTTTAAGAAAATCCGTATAGGGATTTTCTGTTTTCGTAAAACTGGCAGCATACTCCAGCACGCCGTTCAGAATAATATAATCGTATTTTTCCGTAAACGCGATATTGTGGAAATTACCGCTGATAATTTCCAGATTATCGCAGTCTTTGTTGCGTTCATAATTAACAGAGCTGCGTCTCTTTGTCAGTTCGACCGAGGTGACCTTGCGAACTTTCCTGCAGAAAAGTCCGGTCAGCGCGCCGCATCCGGCCCCGACCTCCAGAAGCGATGCTTCCGGATTAAAGGGATACCAGCTGAGAATATTCTCACGAAAATCACTGAGATGGTAAAGAGACGGCCATCGGCAGTCTTCCTGAAGAAACTTTTCCTTTGACTGGCCGTTTTTAAAAAGAGTCAACAGCTCGTCTTCCATGGCACCGTCAGAATAGCCGTCTTCATTCTGATAAAAAGACAAATTCAGCTTTGCCATTATTCGGCAACCTCCGCTTCCTGAAGTTTATCGAGTTTCATTTTGGTATGGGTGTCAAAATAACCGACTGTATCCTGCTTGGACAGGACATTGATTTCTGCAACATCGTAAAATCTGTGGAAAACCGAAAAGTTTCCCTGTACGTCAAGTCCTGTGCATCCCAGAGAAATAAAGTAGGAACCGCCCTGGAACGGAATCATCTGTCTGAAGCTGGCTTCATAGATTTCACCAGGTTTGGTTGTAAATCCTTCCAGGCCCTCATACATTGAATTGGTTCCTGTGATCTCCGTACCCTTAATATTTTTAAAGGTCAGTGCAAAAATAGGATCCTTGATCTCTTCGTTAAAACGAACTTTCATCCGGATTTCGATGGTATCGAATTTCTCGATCTGAGGTGCAGGATTACCGTTCGCATCCAGTACCTGCAATTCGATAATTTCCGCCTGCTTGGTCCCGTATTCGAGAATGGCTTCTGAAAGACGGATATTACATTTCAGCTTCGGCTTTTCGGTAAGTTCACCGGCTTCTGCCAGTTCTTCTTCGGTTTTGGCTGCTTTAAGCATTTCTTCATCAACAAGCAGCTGCTTGTAAACATCGACCATTTCATGGGAGCCGCCTTCGGCGATCATCTTGCCTTCATTCAGGACCATGACCTTGTCACAGTATTTGATAACAGAGGACAGATCGTGGGTAACAAAGATAATGGTCTTTCCGCGTTTTTTCAGATCAGTAAACTTTTTATAGCATTTGAGCTGAAAGAAAGCATCTCCGACTGACAGCGCTTCGTCGACGATCAGAATTTCCGGGT
>JBMNSG010000121.1:0-7244 GCA_050945075.1 Eubacteriaceae bacterium
TAATCGGACTGGTACTGCTGTCACCTCTGTATATTATTTTAGCTTTAATGATTTATATAGATGATCCGGATGGTTCACCACTGTTCTGGCAGGAAAGAGTCGGAAAAGATGGACGAATTTTCAAATTCTATAAATTTCGGACCATGTATATAGATGCTGAGGATGAACTTGAGAATCTACTGGATAAAAACGAAATGCAAGGGCCGCCTTTTAAAATGCAGAATGATCCGCGGATTACACGTTTTGGAAATAAATTAAGAGCAACAAGTCTGGATGAACTACCACAGCTTTGGAATGTACTCAAGGGAGACATGAGCATTGTCGGTCCCAGGCCGCCGCTTCCAAGAGAAGCGGCACAATACAGTGACCATGAAAAAACCCGCTTGTCCATTAAACCAGGACTGACCTGTTATTGGCAGACCTGTTCAAAGAGAAACAGTGTGTCTTTTGATGAATGGGTAAACCTTGATATTCAATACATCAATGACCGCTGTTTACGGGTTGATCTGATGCTGATTTTCAAAACCCTGCTGGTCATATTTTCTAAAGAAGGAGAATAACTGCCGGAAAGTCTCAGCCGAATTAAGCGGTTCCCCGGAACCGCTTAATTCCGGTTGAACATAAAAATCGAGGACTGATTGCTGTACTCACCAAATTGCTTTTTATATAGTTTTTCTTTTAAATAGAGACAGTTTTCGAGATATTTCTGTGTTTCTTCTTCCAGTAACTTTATTTCTCCATCTTTTATCTGAAGGACACTTCCCAGATCCGTGTCATTCGGTAAAGTCTGACTTCCTGTCAGATAAAAAATATCGCTGCTTTCATCATGTAGTACAGTCGTATGCATATTAATAAAATTCTCTACGACATAAATCCCATCATGATCCCGTATATGTCCTTTTTCAAGAAACTCTTTTACGAGAAACTGCATGATACTGCTTTTGGAAATTTTTCTTTCCGAGCAGTATTCTGTCAGAAAGCTGATATCGTTGGGATCAATTTTGGCAACAATCCATTCACCATCCACCAGCTCCTGAGTGCTTCCAAAACCGCTTACATCCGGTTCTTCACGCAGCATAAGGGTAATATCGTTTCTGAACTTACGCATAAGATAGTTAAGTGTAACGCTGACACGAATCCCCTCACTCTGACAAAAATAAAACAAATCCCGTTCTTCTGTTTTTTCAAATTTCAATCTTACCGGAATCTGATTTTTAAAAATATTTCGCGAGCTCAAATGATTCTCCTGGCCTTTATGTTATATTTTCTGAATGATTCAGATATGTAAAAATATTATTAATTAATTATACCTTATTTTTTATCTGACAAAAAGTTAACCGTATCCGTTTGTATTAACTTGAATACCAGGCACAAGTTAAATATCAGCTAGAACCATGAAATCATAAAAGGCTTACAAAAAACACAGACCGCCTTCCGGTTTGCTGGCCCGGAAGGTGGTCTGTTCAGAAAGAAAGTAAATTAGTTATTTAATGGTGCTTCATGTATTTCTCCGAAGTCTGTACAATAAAAACAGTCATCAGCAGGATCAGTACTGATACTGTAAGAATCCCTGCTATAATCAGCGGATCAATCTGTACAGCCTCGGCTGTAACTGTCGAGGTATTCTCATCTTCCGTTCTGACACCTCTGACCAGTAATCTGTGTGTATTGATGGTATACGGCGTACAGGTCAGCAGTGTTACATAGTCCTGATCGGGATCAATCCCGAGATCGCTGGTATCGTCAGGAAGAACGATTTTAATCTGATCGACTTTATAGGTCAGTGTTTCATTTAAAACGGTTATTTTAAAAGTATCACCGATTTCGAGCTGATCCAGATCAGTAAACAGCTTGGAAGAAGGCAGTCCCCTGTGTCCTGACAGAGCACAATGTGTTCCTGTACCGCCAACAGGTAGTGAAGTTCCTTCAATATGCCCGACTCCTGCAGACAACACTGCATCGTCAGTTCCATGATAAACAGGAATTGACACGCGGATTTTCGGGATTTCAATATAACCCATAACTCCGGTCCCATCCGGATTGAGAAGTGACTGATATGCCGCCTCTTCCTGTTCATCAGGCTCAAAACGATAACTGTTTCCAATCAGGGACTGATTATAATCCTGAGCTGAAGCAATCATCTCTTTATAATCCGCTTCACTGAGTCCCGCTACGGCATTTTCATAATCAGAAACTGCCCGGGACTGGTGAAATGAATTATAATAGCTGCTTACAGGGGGATAAAGAAGCACGGAGAGGCCTATGAGAAAGATGACGACCAGCGTCTTTGTGTTAACTATTCTTTTCATAGACCTCTCCCTGCTTCCGGAGCGCTGTCAGGCGCCCCGAAAGTTTCAGGTGAATACATTAGCAGATACTATCTGGAAGTAGTTTTCATTTTCTGTTTGGTTACGATAGCAACACCCGCTGCAACCATAATCACGATACCAACTGCTGTAAAGATACCGGTACCAACATTACCTGTTGTCGGCAGCAGTGATCCTTTTTTATTCGTGATGGTAGTAACAAAAGTATTTGTTGTTCCATCCAGCTTGACAGAATCGTTTGTTGAAGAGAAGGCCGGAGTAGAACCGTCTGCAGCACAAGTGAACTTAATCGAGAACTTGACCGGGTCGATTCCATTAAAACCGGACGGAACCTTTGTTTCAGTCAGTGTGTAGTCTCCGACACCAAGACCCGTGAAGGTAATCTGGCCGTTTGCATCTACAAATCCTGAAACAGTAGTCTGAGTCTGCCCCTTACCCTGGACTTCAACTTTCTGGTTCAGTGCATACTTGTCGCCTGTATAGTCAGCTGGTGCAGTTGTTGAATAAGTTCCATCCTTCAGGAGATAATAGGTTCCCTTATCATTGTCTACTTCAAACACACCTTTGGTCGTAACGACAACATTAACACCGTTTGTTCCTGTCAGTGTAAATTCAGCACCTGTAAGAATATTGCCATCTGTATCAACCTTCTTGACGGTTACCTGTGTTGTATACGTCTTGGTTTCTGACTTCGGTGTTACACCATGCGGTTCGTCCTTACCAGGTTCGTTATCACCTTGATAGTCATAGTTCGGATTGTTCGAATAGGTCAGATCAATGTCATTGGTATTGGCGGTACTGCCGATTTCAGCATATTTATTCAGGGTAGCTGAATAAGTGATGACAATAGCCGCACCCTTCTGGGCCTTATACTGAATGAACTTATTCAGAACAATTTTGAAGGTCTGATCCGACGTCGTTACTGTATAGGCGTCAGAGGCCAGTTCTGTTCCGCCAATCGAAACCTTGACATCATTGTTGAAGGTCAGGCCCTTTGACAGGGTATCGTTAAATACATAATAGTATTTATTGTAACCGGTCATGTCCGGAACATTACTGTCCACTTCATAGCTGACCTTATCACCGATCGATGCTTCGTTGCCTTTAACCTTATTCTTACCTTCTACGATGTTCTTTTCAACAGTCGGTGTTTTGGCCTTCAGATTAACTGAGACATCCGGAGCTGCTGTATTGACGATAACAGCAGAAATAGCATCCTGTGTTCCTGTAGTTGCAGGAGTACTGGTATCTTCAATAACATAGTAGCCATAAGGAACATTGCTGAATACTGCACTGGTACCGGAACCTGTTGTTGTAACCGCTGTAATACCCGCATTTTTTGCTGCCGCCAGTGCATCTTTACCGAACTGTTCCATTTCGGTTGCATTCAGTGCGCCGAGTGCAGTGGATACTGCCTGGTTATAAGCGGCAGTGCCTGCTGTTTCTGTAATACTGAATTCCGATGTGAAAAAGCTCTGCATTGCTTCCGGAACCGTATAAGCGTAACCGCTGCCGTCAGTCGTTACATCCAGGATCTTGTAAGCACTGAAGGTCTTACCGGCCATGGAAACATTTGAATCAGCCTTATTGATGGTAATCGTACCGGTATTGCCTTCTGCAAATGCCGGGGTTGCCCATAGCGCGACCATCATGATCGCTGCAATAAGCACTGTCAGTGTGGACTTGAATTTTTTCATTGAAAATTCCTTTCTTTTAATGATTAAAAATCATTAATAATACCGATGGATTCGCAAAGAAATCCATAACAAAATAATTAGCTATTATGACTGTTCTGTTGAGAGAAGCGCTACACCTCCCTTTTACAGCTGTCTGTTTTCTGATGCTTATAACAAACGGCAGAAGCCGTCATAATCAGGATACCGAGGAACATCCAGTTTTCACTGCCGCTCCCGCCCGTCGCCGGATACTTATATCCGTACTTGATATTGCTCATAACTATTGTGCCGGTCGTAATCCCCCCGTTGGTGCCGGGAGGACTGCTGTAGTCGTAGGTGACATAATAATCATCACCTGGATTTTCTTTCACATAGTAGTAGTAAGGATTACCGCTGGAATTGTATTCAGGACAGGTGGCATCATATCCGTTCCATGTCCACTTCTGATCCAGCCCAATCGAAATATCCTTGACTTTCTCATCTACTGTCTTTGTCGTTGTGGTGCTGCTGTCCTGCGGCGTACTCGATGTGATCATCAGATCACAGCTCGAAGGAGCCGTCGACCTGCTGAACTCTGCAACAACCGTGGTATCTGCTGTAATACCGCTAACGGTATACAAATTGTAATTACGGCCGTAATAACGATAGGTTCCGCTGCTGGAAATCCTGCTCCCGTTTACTGTCACATAATCCGGGTTGTACCAGTTTCCGTAATAACCTTCATCCGCAAAGAAAAACGATACCGTCCCATTATTTCCGACATCAATATAGCCCTTGTCCCGCTGCTGGTACCCGGATTCCGCCTGAAAGGTAACACGGTGGTTGTTCGCAGGCTCGATGACTGACTGAGTGCTTTTACGCCAGAGTTCAAATGTAATGGGTGAAGTGATCGTATCGGTCACCTCATTTCCATGTTCGTCATACCATTTTTTCTGAACAATAATATTGGGGTTGCCCAGAGGATAATTGTCTACTGTGAGCTTCGGGCGGTCGGAAATTCTTGCTGTTGAACTTTGTGCGCCGAATGTACCTTCATTGGTCGGTGTTTCTGTTATCTCATCACCGGGAGAAAATCCGATTTTACCGAATCTGCTGGAGTCTACTTCTGACTCCGTTACGTAATACTTCCTGTAAATATTCGTTTCAACCTTGATGGACTGACCGGGTTTCAACAGGAAATTGCCGTCTTCATCATAGGTTACCGTGGCCCCGGTATCTGAATAAACCGCTGCTCCTGTGTAGACACTGTATTCATCAGCACCTGCATAATTTTCGAGATACAATTTGCATTTGAATGACTGATTCTTATACCAGGAAAGCTCTTCATCGGAAAGCGTTTCAGTCCCTTTCAGATCTTTGGCAATTTCCAGCGTTCCCTGTTTTTTCAGCTGAAGATTAAAACTGATCTTCAAATCCGAATAAATACCTCCTCGTTCTATATAGAAAACCTTAATCGTATGATCGGTTCCGCCTGAAGAATCATAGGTTTTCCCGGCATTTTTGAACAAATCGGAAATATTTACCGACTGTTTCCCGTTGGTCGTATAAGATTTCTGTGTGTTGATGTTGGCTACCAGCGGTGTTTCACCGTACGTCACTTTTCCTGTAGCAAAATTAATGGAACCGGAGGCCGGTTCATGGATCCCGCCAAGGTCAAGTACAAGAACATCATCCACAAAAACCCACATATCATCATCACCGCTGTAGTCAAAGACCATATCCCGGCCGTCAACTGTGCCGTCTTTCGGCATGGTAAAGGTTGCAGACATAGAGAGTCCGAAGTGATGATTGAGTTTGGAACTTGCGACACCGTTTTGTGTCCAGAGTGTCGGATTATTCCTGCTGGAGTCGTACTGATCAAACGGAAAAAAACCGATCGGATAGGCTTCATCCGCTGTTGTATAGGTGGTGTTATAGACCGTAAAATTGCCGCCGCCCGAGCTTGAACCATACCAGGCGTAATTCTTGTTGCTGTCGTACTGGTAATAGCCGTTATCGTCTTTCGTGAACAAATGATTCACATTTGCATATACAGTTTTGTGATCATTCCATGAGGATGATGTTGTAAACAGATAACTCAGACTCTTGTTGGCTGCATTTGTATTCAGGGAAGGAAAACCATCGCTTCCAAGAGAAGGCTGGACAATATTCTGCATGGCTTTGTTGACCTTGGTACCGGTAAAATTGTTGATGGAATATTTTCCAGTATTTGTCGATTCGTTGCCATAACCGTAAAACTGCAGATATTTATCCCGGTCAGTAGAGTAATACGCTTTCCCGCTATTGATCCCTGAATTGACTGATCCGTTACTATATGTATTGGTCCCTGTATCAAGTACTTCATTTCCACGGTCATCCAATCCGCTGTAATCAAACAGGTTAAGGGTAATACCATCTGCCACGGTATCCGCAGTCTCTATTGTTCCCGGAAACGAAGACCTTGCATTTGACGTTACTGTTGAGTTGTCCTGTACCGCCAGAAGTGGATTCTGTGAATCTGCCGCTGTCTGAACAGCCTGAGTCAAATCTACGGTACTATCTGCAACAGCATCTGCAGACTGGGCTTCGGTCCATTCTATGGTTACCGGTTCCTCTGTCTGTTCCGTTTTGATCTGCGTTATATTCTGTCTGGCCTCATCAATTGTCCCTGCACAGGTATCGTAGAAAAGCAGTGTTCCCGGCGAAGCTGACTGAAATACCAGTGAAAAATCCGCTGCCTGATCTTTTGACAGACTGAACCAGTATTCATTCAGGCTTTCCGACTGGGCTATTCTGTGCAGCGTTACTGTTTTATCTGACCCATCCAATGTTATTTCTGTCTTGCTGTATACCGGAAACTGGCTGGCTGATGATGCCTCTGTTCCGGATACTGCTTCTGTTTCAGTGGAATCGGATGTTATGGATTCAGATGCAGTCACTTCTGTGTTGTTTTCTGTTACAGCAGCCGGTGTCTGGTCCGGATCTTCTGAGAAAACATACTGACCCGTCAGTCCTGGTCCGGTTCCTTCTGTCTCCAGATAAAAGACTGTCTGATCCTGATTCCGGATTGCCGTCGAACTGACTTTTACAGTCAGGTTCTGTCCGGCTGCTGTTTCAGTCTGCTCTGCCGTTACGGAAATATTTTTCCCTTCAATACCGAGTGCCGGCATTTTTAAAGCCGCATATACACCGATTACTGTGCATAAAGACAGAATACAGGCCGCTGTTACAACGCGTTTGTTGCGCTTATGCTGTTTTAGAT
>JBMNSG010000122.1:0-7132 GCA_050945075.1 Eubacteriaceae bacterium
GTACTGACTTCCCAGCACGATCAGTCCTTCGCCAAGTCCGGAAATCGTGAATGACTGGAGAATGAACTGGATCTGGTTGACTGCTGCTGCTCCCGACAGTGCAGACTGGCTCCATGATCCCAGCATGACAGTATCTGCTACATTAACACTGCAGGTGATCATGTTCTGCAGGAGCATTAACCCGGTGAGACTGAAAAACATCCGATAGAAATTACGGTCATGAGAGAAGAAGCTTGTTTTGTTTTCATATAATCGGTTCATACATATTATACTTCTCTCATGATTCGGCTTTTGCTTTTTTCAGTGTATGGTAATTGGTATCGATAATGCTGTACAGTAAGCATTTTAGAGATTCCTGCTCAGCGACGGAGAAATTTCTTAAAATTTCATCATTAACGCGGCCGGTAATATCAAGTACAGGTCTTTCCAGCCTGCAGCCGGCTGGTGTTATGGTAATTCTGACCTCGCGACGGTCGCGCAATCCGACTTCTCTGGTAATGAGACCCTTTTTCTCCATACGGTCGAGAATACCCGAAACAGTGGAAGTTTCCAGGTTCAGTTTTTCAGCAATTTTTTTAGGCGTGTTAATCCCTGTTTGCCAGAGAACCCTGAGTACACTATATTGTGAAGGACTGATGTCATAAGGAGCCAGTTCCTGTTTCAGGTACAGGAAAACATTATGCTGGGCAGCAGTCAGCAGGAAATTGAATTCTTTCAGTTCCATCGGAACATTCCTTTCTAAAAGAACAGCGCTTTACAGGCCGCATAGCCTGCTTATGCGGAGTTTACTAATCTGTGGTGACAGGCTCACAATCTGTCTGTGGCATATGAGAGCTTTCCTGTACAGAAAAAGGGATGATTTGAAATCATCCCCCCAAATAAATATCAGTTACCGGACACTCTATCTGAATAAAGAACCGGAAATAATCAGTTTCTGAATTTCGTTGGTGCCTTCATAAATCTGAGTGATTTTGGCATCGCGCATCATCCGTTCGACGTGATAGTCTTTCATATAACCGTTCCCGCCAAGCATCTGAACGGCTTCTGTTGTCACGTCCATAGCGGCATTGGTACACAGAAGTTTAGCTTTGGCAGCTGACTGTGAATAGGGTCTTCCTTCAGATTTGTCGAGTGCAGCCTTGTAGAGCATATATTTGGCCTGTTCAATCTGGCATTCCAGTTCAGCCATTTTAAATGCCAGATACTGGTTGCGATACAGTGGCTTCCCAAACTGCTGACGCTGGATCAGATACTTGCGGGCTATTTCAAATGCACCTTCTGCGAGACCCAGGCCCTGAGCTGCTACGCCAATGCGGCCGCCATCCAGAGCTTTCATAGCGGTTTTGAATCCCTTGCCTTCTTCGCCGATCAGATTTTCTGCGGGGACAATGCAGTTTTCAAAAATCAGTTCAGAAACCTGAGCAGAACGGATGCCCATTTTATCTTCAATTTTACCGATTGAGAATCCGGGCATATCGCGTTTGACCAGGAAGCAGGAAAGACCCTTGTTTTTCAGTTCCGGTTGAGTCAGCGCGTAAACAGCATAATAATCAGCAAGCGGACCGTTGGTGTTGAAGCATTTTGCACCATTCAGGATATAATGATCGCCTTCTTTTACGGCTGTCGTAATACATCCGCCGGCATCTGAACCTGCATTGGGTTCTGTCAGACCGAAGGCACCGAAGCTTCTGCCGCTCAGAACATCGGGAAGGAACGCTTTTTTCTGTTCTTCAGAAGCGCCATTGTCGATGCTTCCGCCATACAGAGAGGTGGATACCGAATAGGAAATGGCTGCAGAACCGTCTACCTTGGCGATTTCTTCGACAGCGATGGCGTAATCGAGGTAGTCTCCGCCCTGTCCGCCGTATTCGGTCGGATAGGGAAGTCCGATCAGTCCGAGTTCGCCCATCTTTTTGTACTGTTCCACCGGGAAGGTGCTGCTTTCATCGCGTTCACGAACTCCCGGCAGCAGTTCTTTTTCTGCAAAGTCACGAACCATTTTCTGAAGCGCAACTCTATGTGGTTCTAATTCAAAATTCATATTATCTCCTTTGTTTTCTTCAGGCTGTTATTTCAGCCCCATAGGCTGTTCGCGGAATATCCGCGCGTCCATCAGTTTTACGTTTTTGTCTGTTTTGGGAACAAATTCCATCTGATCCAGAATATCTTTCTGCAGATCAATACCCGGTGCGATTTCGGTCAGGTAAACACCATCCGGGCGCAGTTCAAAAACAGCGCGTTCAGTAATATACATAACAGGCTGGCCGACTTTGTTGGCATATTCTCCGGAAAATGTGATTTGTTCGACATCTTTCAGGAATTTTTTTACTTTTCCCTCCCGGGTGATGGTAATACCGCTGTCTGAAATATCTGCTTTCATGCCGCCTGCCGTAAAGGTGCCGCAATAGAACACTTTTTTCGCGTTCTGGGTAATGTTAATGAAGCCTCCGCAACCGGCAATGCGCGGACCGAATTTGGAAACATTGATGTTTCCGTGTTCATCTGCCTGCGCCAGTCCCAGAAAAGCCAGATCGACACCGCCGCCATCGTAAAAATCGAACTGGATACTCTGATCCAGGATTGCATCCGCATTCCTGGAAGCTCCAAACTGTGATCCACCCATCGGAATTCCGCCGACAGGACCAGCTTCAACAGTCAGCGTCATATAGTCACTGATTCCTTCTTCGCTGGCCACCCTGGATATATATTCCGGAATACCGATGCCCAGATTTACAACGGAGTCTTCTTTCAGCTCCAGCGCAGCCCGGCGTCCGATTATTTTTTTGGGACAGAGCTCATCTGCTTCAGTTGCGCCGTCCGGTGCTTTGCATTCTCCGGTAAGGGTCGAGTCAAATTCATGCCCGAAGCACTGTTCATGTTCACCAGCCCCGGCTAAAACGACAGCATCTACATAAATACGCGGGATCTTTACCAGACGGGGATCAAGGCTTCCGCTTTTTACGATTTTTTCAACCTGTACAATTACTTTGCCGCCGCTGTTTCTGGCTGCCTGGGCAATAGCAGTTGAATCGAGGGAAGCAACCTCATGTTCTACCGAAATATTGCCATATTCATCTGCATAAGATCCCCGGATCATTGCTACGTCAATGGGGACGGATTTATAAAGAAGACAGTCACGGCCAGAAATTTCAACGTGTTCAACAAGATCTTCGGTGGTGATCCTGTTGAGTCTGCCGCCCTGGTTTAACGGGTCAACAAAGGTGTTGAGGCCAACATGGGTGATCGTTCCGGGACGACCAGCGGCAATATCCCTGAACAATTGTGAGATCGTTCCCTGCGGGAGATTATAGCCTTCGATCTGTTCGGCATTAACCATTTTTCCCAGTTCGGGAACCATGTTCCAATGGCCGCCGACTACGCGCTTGACCATACCCTGATGGGCAAAATGGTCAGCACCGCTGCCGTCCCGGTTTCCCTGTGCTGCAGCATAATAAAGAGTCAGGCCGGATGGTTCACCGGTTTCGAGAAAACGCTTTTCAAGAGCTTTCGTCAGAGTTTCGGGACAACAGCTTCCGACAAATCCTCCTGTAACAACTGTTTGACCGCTCTTGACCATATCAGCTGCTTCTGCGCCTGTTATGACTGGTATCTTCTTCATGATCTTCTCCTAAAAGTCTTTCAGATCGGCTTTGCGTTTTTCAAGAAAAGCAGTCATGCCTTCTTTTTTATCAGCGGTCGAAAATGCCAGTCCGAACAGATCGGCTTCAAACTTGCAGCCGGATGCCAGATCAACATCCAGTCCGGTATTGATTGAAGATTTTGCCAGGGATACAGCATAGCTGGCTTTGCTCAGAATAACAGCTGCCATGCTTTTGCAGGCATCCATTAATTCTGCTTTCGGCACAACTTTATTAGCCAGACCAATACGGTAAGCTTCCTGCGCATCAATCTGAGCAGTAGTGAAGATCATTTCCTTGGCGCGTCCTTTACCGACCAGACGGGGAAGGCGCTGTGTTCCACCAAAGCCGGGCAGTATTCCCAGATTGACTTCAGGCTGACCGAATTTTGCATTGTCCGCAGCAATACGGATGTCACAGGCCATAGACAGTTCACATCCGCCGCCAAGGGCGTAGCCGTTCACAGCAGCGATGGTAACCTGCGGCATATTTTCCAGTTCAGCAAAAGCTTCATGCGCGAGCTGGCACATGGCACGGCCTTCTGCCGGTGTACCATTGACCATTTCAGAGATGTCTGCTCCGGCAACAAAGGCCTTTTCTCCGGAACCGGTTACGATTACGACTCTTACGTCTTTACGGCCGGCAATTTCCTTTGTCAGCGCTTTTAACTCTGCCAGTGTTTCACTGTTCAGGGCATTCAGCGATTTTGGACGGTTGATCGTGATAACACCGATTTGTCCATCGACATCAAACAACAGATTGTTCATCATTAACCTCCATAGAATATGATGATTTCATGTTTATCAAATGGTGGGCACACGATTATTCATATACAGCATGTGTGGATAGAGAGAGAAGCTGTGAGCGTGCATGCCTTTCTTTGATAAGCACACTTTACACTATATAGCGTGCAAATGGAATAGTAAAAATCAAATTTGAAACAAATCAAGCACGCATAAACGCACATATATAAAAACCCTTCTATTATATGCACATTTAAAAAGGCTGTATTAAGTGTAAAGTGCGTTCTAAATATGAAAACGAAAGAAAACACCTTAAATCATTGAAAATAAAATCATCATCTTGTAAATTTCAGAATAGACAATAAGTATTGCACGCAGAGTCGGAGCGTGCTATGATTAAGTCATCGAAAGAAAGCACAGTAAATAATAAAAAAGCACATTAGAACGCACTGCAATGAAAGATGCGTTCACACCAGGAGGAAAACATGAACTACATTAGCTTTGATTCGGAACAGGCTGAACGTCCGCTGGATCTGGTTTTACTGGGACGAGTCGCCATTGATTTTAACCCCGCTGAATCAGAAGCATTCGGGCCTCTCAAGGACGTGAGAAATTTTAAGAAATATGTCGGTGGTTCCCCTGCGAATATCGCTGTCGGAGTGACCAGACATGGCCTGAAGGCCGGGTTTATCGGAAAAGTCTCGGACGATCAGTTTGGCGATTACGTTACAGAGTTTTTTGATAAAGAAGGAATTGACACCAGTCATATCACCCGGTGCACCGGAGGCGAAAAGCTCGGACTTACATTTACAGAAATGCTTTCTGAAAAAGACAGCAGTATTCTCATGTACCGTAATCAGGCAGCGGACCTGCAGCTTTCTGTAGATGACATCGATGAGGAATATATCAAAAGTACAAAGGCACTGCTGATATCCGGAACGGCTCTGGCAGAAAGCCCGTCCAGAGAAGCTGCGATTAAAGCTGTTTTACTTGCAAGGAAGAACGGAACCAGAATTATCTTTGATATTGACTACCGCGCGTATAACTGGAAGAACGAGGATGAAATCGCCATCTACTATTCAATGGTAGCGAAACAGGCAGATATCATCATGGGATCCCGCGAAGAGTTTGATCTCACAGAACGGCTCATCGCTCCCGGAATGAGTGATCAGGAAAGTGCAGCTTACTGGCAGGGCCATCACGCACAGGTGGTTGTAATCAAACATGGTATGGAAGGCTCAACCGCTTATACAACTGATGGACAGAGCTTCTCTATTAAACCATTTCCTGTAAAAGCTCGTAAGGGTTTCGGCGGTGGAGATGGATATGGTTCAGCTTTCCTGTTCGGTATTTTCCAGGGATGGGAAATCATCGATTGCCTGGAATTCGGATCTGCAGAAGCATCGATGATGGTACGCAGCAACAACTGTTCCGAAGATCTTCCGGGAACAGAAGCTGTACGCAGCTTTATTGAAGAAACAAAAGAACAATACGGCGAAATGATAGCACGCGCCTGATGACTAAAGGAAAAGACATGGAAAAGACAACCAGAATGACGGTTGCCCAGGCGATTGTAAAATTCCTGGACAATCAATATGTTTTAATGGACGGAGAAGAAACCAAATTTGTAACCGGATTCTTCACAATTTTCGGTCACGGCATTGCAGTCGGTCTCGGAGAAGCACTTGATTCCAACCCGGGCAGTCTGAAGGTCCTTCAGGGCAGAAATGAACAGGGAATGTGCCATGTTGCCACAGCTTATGCCAAGCAGAACAACCGGAAGAAGATCATCCCCTGTGCTTCATCTGTCGGTCCCGGTGCAGCGAATATGGTTACAGCGTGCGCTACCGCAACAGTTAACAATATTCCTCTTCTGGTATTCCCGGCAGATACCTTCGCATCCAGACAGCCGGATCCGGTTCTTCAGCAGCTGGAATGCAGCAGCAGCCTGGCCGTTACAACAAATGATGCTTTCAAGCCGGTTTGTAAGTACTGGGATCGCATTACCCGGCCGGAACATATTATGACTGCTCTGATCAGTGCGATGCGCGTACTGACCGATCCTTCGGAAACAGGTGCCTGCTGTATTGGTCTCAGCCAGGATGTTGAAGGCGAATCATACGATTTTCCGGATTATTTCTTTAAAAAACGTGTCCACAGGATTACCCGTCCGGTCGCAGTTGAAGAAGAGCTGCAGGATATAGCCATGATTATCTCAGAGGCAAAAAAACCGGTGGTGATCGTGGGCGGCGGTGTCCGGTATTCCGGAGCAGGAGAAACGGTTGAAAAGTTCTGCGAAAGCTTCGGGATTCCGTTTGGTGAAACGCAGGGCGGCAAAAGCGCCTGCAAATCTTCAAACCCCTGGTGCCTGGGCGGTATTGGTGTTACCGGGACGCTGGCTTCCAACAAAATTGCTGATGAAGCAGACGTCGTTATTGGTATCGGCACCAGACTTTCGGATTTTACAACGGGTTCCAAACGCCAGTTCAAGAACTCGGATGTAAAGATCGTTACGATCAACAACAACCGCTATCATGCGTATAAAATGGATGCTGTCAAAGCAGTCGGCGATGCCAGAGAAACAGTAAAGGCACTGACCGGGAAATTGAAGGATATGAATTACCATTCAGCTTATACCAGTGAAGTGAAAGATGCAAAAGCAGAGTGGGATAAGGAAATGGTCCGACTTGGTGCTTATACGTACGACAAAAATTTCCAGCCTATCATCAGACAGCGTGATCCGAGAACAAT
>JBMNSG010000123.1:0-7124 GCA_050945075.1 Eubacteriaceae bacterium
CTTACGATCTCTGCATTCAGTTCCGCTCTCGGCAGTTTCGGCGGTGTCATCGTGACCATCGGTCTGGCTCTGTTCGCTTTTTCAACGATTCTCGGCTGGGAATATTACGGCGAAAAATCTCTGGGCTATCTCTATGACAGCAGAACCCTCAATTATATTTACAGAGTCGTCTTTTCACTGATGGTTTATATTGGAGCTACGCAGACGCTGCAGCTGGTATGGGATTTCTCGGATACCATGAACGGGTTAATGGCGATTCCGAATCTGATTTCGCTGATTGTACTCAGTAATGTTGTTGCGAAAGAAACATTCAAATATCAGGACGAAGTACTGGCTCCCGCAAAGGAAATGAAACGTTCTCTGCGTCAGGCTAAACGTGAAAAAGAAATGAACGGATAATGATGAATAACAGGGCGATAACAGTTTGACTGCTGTCTGCCTTCAGACAACAGCCCGGAGTATGTCTCCGGGCTGTTCTTATTCCTGAGGAGGATTCAGGAGCGGATATCCCTGACCAGGATTTTGGTAAAAAAGGAAAACAGGGTATATTATATTCATACTAGCGGAAGGACCTGGACAGAAAATATCGAGAAGATAATGGTTCCGGCTTGGATACCGGTATTTTATACAGAGGAGACAGTCAGATGAACGATGAACAGAAAAACGGTGTTTTGCAGGCAATTGCAGATAGAAGAAGCATCAGACGGTTTAAAAAAGATCTGCCGACAAATGCGCAGCTCTCAGAACTCATGAATGCAGCGCTGGAAGCACCTACCGGCCGTAATGCCCAGTCAAACGAAGTTTATTTTATCCGGAATGAAGAAACTGCAGCAAAACTGCAGAAAGAAGCGGATGACTATCTTAAAATGAGCCGTCCGGACCTTGCAGAAGATTTTCACTGCTTTTATGATGCACCAATGATAGCAGTTTTTGCAGCGGACCCTGAAAACAAATGGAAAGCAGTCGATGCCGGAATTATTGCAGAAAACATCTGCCTGGCAGCTTTTGCAGTAGGACTGGGAACCTGTATAATCGGAATGGTTCAGGATTTTATGAGAAGTGCTGCTTCCGGAACCATTCGCAGCGAACTGGGTATTGCCGAAGGACTCGAATTCCAGATTGCCATCGCCATTGGCATTCCGGATCAGGAACCGGATGCAAAGCCGAGGGACGCGGAAAAGATCAAGATTATTTACTGATTAACAACTGTCATAAAAACAGTACCGGCCCGCAGGAACGGCTGAAACGCCTGACTGAATGACCGGGGTACTGCCGTCATGATTATAGAAGACCTGTGTTAAGAATTTTTAACACAGGTCTTTTTCAATTAACGGCTATTTAACACTACCCGGCTTCAGGATTTAACATGAGAACCGTAAACTAAATGCAGATCAAAAATTACAGATTTTCTGGAGGAAAAGTTTTGAAAAGCAGTTTTAAAAGATTAGCAGCCCTTGGCTGTATTTTAATGATGTCGGTCATGATGTTTGCCGGATGCGGAAACAATGTATCGAACGAAGCGATTACGGTCGTTTCACGTGAAGACGGGTCAGGAACCCGCGGAGCTTTTATCGAGCTCTTTGGCATCGAAGAAAAGGATGCAGCGGGAAACAAGACAGATAAAACCCTTGATACCGCGGAAATTTCAAATTCCACTTCGGTAGTCCTCTCCACGGTTGCAGGCAACCCTGCGGCAATCGGTTATGTTTCACTCGGTTCTCTCAACGACTCAGTCAAGGCAGTTAACATAGACGGCGTAGAAGCCTCCGTTGCCAATATCGAAAACGGAAGCTATAAAATCCAGCGTCCGTTCAATATCTGTGTTACCGGAACCGTTTCACCGCAGACACAGGATTTTATCGATTATATTATGAGCAAACAGGGCCAGAAGGTTGTCGAAGACAACGGCTTTATTCCGACCAGCACCGATAAAGAATATTCAGGAACACCGGCTGCCGGCAAAATCACGGTTGCAGGCTCTTCTTCTGTCACGCCGCTCATGGAAGCCCTCAAAGAAGCTTACCTGAAACTGAACCCGGACATGAATATTGAAATCCAGCAGTCAGACTCGACAACAGGGATCACTGCGGTAACTGAAGGAATTGCCGATATCGGTATGGCTTCCAGAGAACTCAAGGACAGTGAAACTTCCAAAGGTGTCAGCGCCACAGTAATCGCACTTGACGGCCTGGCTGTTGTAGTCAACAAGGACAATTCGATTTCAGGCCTTACATCCGAACAGGTCAAGGGTATCTATACCGGAAGTATCACCAACTGGTCAGAAGTTCAGTAAATCCGGCCGTAAACTCATCAACCCCTTATCTCTTTCACATACTCTATTTGCAGAAGCCCGGACACCCGGGCTTTTGTCATGAACGGGGCTTACAATCCGGAGGCACCTGCTTCCATCCGGTCCGGCCGTATTTTTACCGGCCGGCCAATACTTTACAAAAATTTAACATAAACCTTCTCTGTGATTTAACATAGATTTCATATTCTGGATACAAATAGAGTATGACGAATGCAGATGGAGGCATTATGAAGCGAATGAAAATAATCGCAATACTGGCTGTTACACTCCTGCTGTTAACAGGCTGCGGTTATTCAAGAGACATGATCGACGTGGTTTCGCGGGAGGACGGTTCCGGTACCAGGGGCGCTTTTTCCGAGCTGTTCAAGATCACGGAGAAACAGGAGGACGGTTCGGTCCTGGACAATACCTATGAAAGAGCCGAAGTCACCAACAGTACGGCAGTGGTAATGCTCACGGTATCCGAAGACGTCAATGCGATCGGTTATATTTCGATGGGATCTCTTAATGATTCAGTCAAGGCAGTGGACATTAACGGCGTCGCCCCGACAGCCGCGGATGTGAAAAACGGAAGCTATCAGGTCTCCAGACCGTTCCTGATTGCCATCCGGGACAACGAAAATGCAGCGGTCCGGGATTTTATCGACTTTATCTTAAGCAGCGACGGTCAGAAGGTTGTGGAGGATATGGGCTACGTTTCATCTGAAGACGGCAGTGAGGCTGACTACCAGGGGAATCCGAAAGCCGGAAAAATCACAGTGGCCGGTTCTTCATCAGTAACGCCGGTCATGGAAGCACTCAAAGAAGCTTATATTAAAATCAATCCCCAGGTTGAGATCGAGATTCAGCAGTCGGATTCAACGACCGGCATGACCTCGGTTGTCGAAGGCATTGCCGATATCGGCATGTCTTCGCGTGAACTGAAAAGCAGCGAAACAAGCAGGGGAATCATTCCGTACACAATCGCCTATGACGGGCTGGCGGTGATCGTCAATCCCGAAAATCCGGTCAATAATCTGACTAAAGAACAGGTTTATGACATTTTTACCGGGAAGATCACAAGCTGGAGTGAAATCGGAACAGAATAATACGGAGAAAATATGGAAAACAATCAAGTAAAAGAGAAAGGGATGAAAGTTCTCTTCATGATTGCCGCTTGTGTATCAATTTTTGCGGTAGTCCTGATCTGTCTGTTTCTATTCGCCAACGGGTTGCCTGCGATCGGTGAAATCGGTCCGGTAAATTTCCTGTTTGGACAGAAATGGGATCCCTCGAATAATGTATTCGGGATATTCCCGATGATTGTCGCCAGTCTGTATGTAACAGCAGGCGCGATTATCGTCGGGGTTCCAATCGGTATCCTCACGGCAGTGTTTATGGCAGAGTTCTGTCCGCCGCGCCTGCACAGCATCTTTAAACCGGCGATTGATCTGCTGGCCGGCATTCCGTCCATTGTCTACGGCTTTTTCGGCCTGGTGGCAATGGTGCCGATGTTCCGTTCCATGTTTGGCGGAAGTGGCAAGGGGATCCTTACAGCTTCGATTCTGCTGGGGATTATGATTTTACCGACAGTTATCTCGATTTCGGAAAATGCGATCCGTTCGGTCCCGAGATCTTATTATGAAGGTGCCCTGGGACTGGGAGCGACTAAAGAGCATGCGGTTTTCTTTACAGTACTGCCGGCAGCGAAATCCGGAGTTCTGGCAGGCGTGATTCTGGGAATCGGCCGGGCAATCGGTGAAACCATGGCTGTCGTTATGGTTGCCGGAAACAGTGCGGTTATGCCCGACAGCATCCTCAGCACTGTCAGAACCATGACGGCCAATATCGTTCTGGAAATGGGCTATGCTACAGATCTTCACCGTGAAGCACTGATTGCAACAGGTGTTGTGCTGTTTATCTTCATTCTGATTATCAATCTGTGTTTTTCACTGATCAAGAAGAAGGAGGCTTAAATTGGACGAAAAGAAAAGTCAGACTCAGGCCGTTCCTTCAGATGAACAGGCAATTAACAAAACCACCCGCAGGGAAAAATGGGAGGACTATAAGAGACATCCGTTTTCGATGTTCCTGTATATTCTGGTTATTCTGGCAGCCGCCATTACCGTGGCTGTACTCGGATACCTGCTGGTCTTCCTGTTTGTAAAGGGTGTGCCGAATCTGAGGTGGTCCCTCTTCGAATGGAATTATACCCGGGAAAATGTTTCAATGATGCCGGCCATCATCAACACACTGACAGTTACGGCATTGTGCCTGCTGTTTGCGGTTCCTGTTGGAATCGGCTCGGCTATTTACCTGGTGGAATACGCAAAACGCGGTTCGAAGCTGGTGGAAATCGTCAGAATGACCACGGAGACCCTGTCCGGGATCCCGTCCATTATTTACGGACTGTTCGGCTTTCTGCTGTTTGCCGTCAGCTTTAAATGGGGCTATACGCTGCTGGGCGGCGCGCTCACCCTGGCTATTATGGTACTGCCTGTTATTATGCGAACCACGGAAGAAGCGCTCAAGGCGGTTCCTGATACCTACAGGGAAGGTTCTTTCGGACTCGGTGCCGGTAAACTGCGGACGATTTTCAGAATTATCCTGCCAACGGCGATGCCGGGGATTCTCTCCGGTGTCATCCTTGCAGTGGGACGTACGGTCGGTGAAACTGCCGCACTGCTGTACACGGCGGGAACGGTTGCCGGTATTCCTTCTTCGATTATGGGATCGGGCCGGACGCTGGCCGTTCACATGTATGTACTGCTTTCGGAAGGACTGTACATCGATCAGGCTTATGCGACGGGTGTTGTACTGATCGTGCTGGTCATTCTGATAAACGGAATCTCGAACCGTATTGCCAAAAAACTCGGAAATAAGTTAGGATAATAATATGAGTGAACACAAGGACAAAATCATTGTCGACGATGTCAATCTCTGGTACGGAGATTTCCAGGCATTAAAAGACATCAGCATTAAATTCAGAGAGAATGAAATCACCGCCATGATCGGCCCCTCGGGCTGCGGGAAATCAACACTGCTCAAGTCGCTTAACCGGATGAACGATCTGGTTGAAGGCTGTAAAATCACAGGATTGATTACACTGGACGGTCAGGACATTTACAGGGATGTCAACATCAACACCCTGCGTAAACGGGTGGGAATGGTCTTCCAGAAGCCTAATCCCTTTCCGATGAGTATTTATGACAATATCGCCTACGGTCCCCGTACCCACGGCGTCAAGAACAAGGCCATGCTCGATGAAATTGTCGAAAAGAGCCTGCGTTCAGCTGCGATCTGGGATGAAACCAAGGACCGCTTACAGAAATCTGCGCTCGGCATGTCGGGCGGACAGCAGCAGCGGCTCTGCATAGCCAGAGCGCTGGCGGTAAATCCGGAGGTTCTGCTCATGGATGAACCGACATCTGCACTCGACCCGATTTCGACGCAGAAAATTGAAGATTTAGCTGAAGAGCTTAAACAAGACTATACCATTATCATGGTTACGCACAATATGCAGCAGGCTGCCCGTATTTCCGATATGACAGCGTTTTTCCTGCTCGGAGAAGTCATCGAATATGCCGACACCCAGACGCTGTTCTCAACGCCGGCCAATCAGAAGACTGAGGATTATATTACAGGGAGATTCGGATAATGAGAGCTAAATTTCACGATCAGCTGAATCAGCTGGATGTCGAACTGATGCAGATGGGAACACTCTGCGAGGATGCGATTCATGCAGCGGTCCGGGTTCTGATGTCCAACAAGGAAGAAAAAATCAAAAAGGTCCGTACCGTCAAGGTCGAACTGGAAGACAAGGGAAGAGAAATTGAAGATCACTGTATGCAGATGTTAATCCAGCAGCAGCCGGTGGCGCGTGATCTGAATACCATTTCTTATTCACTGAAGATGATCCGTGACATGGACCGGATCGGCTCGCAGGCTGTGGAACTGGCCAGCATTGCCCGGGATGTTATTCCGGAGAAGATGCAGTGTGCCGCGCTTATCCATGCGATGACCGATACGGCAGTGGGCATGGTTACAGACTCTGTGAGTGCCTTCGTCTCCAAGGATACGGAAATCGCCAACGCCGTCATTATCCGTGATGACAAGCTTGATGATGAATATCTGGAAGTTAAAAATACGCTTTCCAATCAGGTCCTGACCGAAAAGGGAGACGTCGGCAACGCCATAGATATCCTGATGATCGCCAAGTATCTGGAACGGATCGGCGATCACGCTGTTAATATCGCCACCTGGGTCAGAGATATTGTCGAAGCCAACGAACGAAGAAACTGACAGGCCGTAATGTGAAAATTTATATCGTGGAGGACGACAGCAATATCCGCGAACTGGTAAGCTATACGCTCAAGCATTCAGGCTTTGAGGCAGAAGGCTTCGGAAAGCCCTCTCTGTTCTGGGAGGCTTTCGAAAACGAGCGGCCCGATCTGCTGCTGCTTGATATTATGCTGCCGGAGGAGGACGGACTGAAGATTCTCGAAAAACTCAGGAATCTCCGGGACGGGGAAGATCTTCCGGTCATTATGCTTACCGCTAAAAGCAGCGAATACGATAAAGTGGTCGGTCTGGAAAACGGTGCGGATGATTATATCTCCAAGCCCTTCGGGATGATGGAACTGATTGCCCGGATCAAAGCGGTTCTGCGCCGTTCGGGTGTCAGGGAAAACCATGTGCTGACTCTGGACGGAATCACGATCTCTCCCGAAAAGCACGAAATTACAGCATCCGGCGAGCCGGTCCGGCTTACCGGAAAGGAATATGAACTACTGACCTATCTGGTTGAAAACCGTGATATTGTCATTTCCCGCGA
>JBMNSG010000124.1:0-7110 GCA_050945075.1 Eubacteriaceae bacterium
AAGTCTTCTAGCGTCGAAAGTACTGCTTTGGTAACGAAGTGGAAGGATAGAACGTTGCAGGGCTTTTTTTATTGTCTGGAAGTAATCGATTAACAAGTGAATAGTAAAGGATGGACCGGCAGGCAGGCGCTTGCCGCGCCTCCCTGAATCCTGTCCGTTCGCAAATCCTGACTGAGAACAAGTTCTCTCAGGATTTCCTCCCGTCCAGTCTTCGCCTGCCGGTCTGGAATAGTTGAATAGCGTGTGTTTGGTGAAGTTATGCGTATGTGATGGCTCGATTCATAACGGTATGAGGTGGTCTGGGACATTGCTGTGCTTTTTTGGAAAGGAAGAAATTTCACCGGGGGTGAAATTTCAGTGCCTGGCCGCAGGTGTAGTGATGAACAACAGGTCCTTCGCTCCGCTTACGCTGCGCTCAGTCGCGTTCCGCGGTCGAATCCTCAGTCAGAAATCCTCTGAAAGCAAGCTTTCCCGGATTTCTTTCTTTCGGCTTCTTCCTGTTGTTCATCACGGATAGTTCGGCCGAGGTTTTGATTAGAGGGTTAATGATTCTGAGTGGCTCTTGCGGGGAAGTTTTCGATTTAATTCCTTAGCAAACAAATTTTTCTATTGATGATGAATGACAACAGGACGTTCTCGGAGTCTTTCAAGCTGGCTCTCTGGAAGCAAGCTTTTAGTGGCTTAGGGGAGGTGAATGACAACAGGACTCGTACAGCTTCGCTGTACTCGTCGCGTTCCACGATAGAACCCTCACTCAGAAATCCTCTGAAAGCAAGCTTTTAGTGGCTTAGGGGAGGTGAATGACAACAGGACTCGTACAGCTTCGCTGTACTCGTCGCGTTCCGCGTAAAGAGTTTCACAAAGAATCCCGTTGAAAGTAAACTTTCACGTTCTTCTTTGCTTACTCTTTCCTGTTGTCATTCGCGGATATCCTTTTCCATAATCAATATCAATCATATCTCGTAATTAATTGCATATTTCCCTTGACCTGGAGTGCACTCCAGAGAATAGAATGCAATTACAGGGTGTGGCAGGATTTGTATACCGGCAGGACCGGTAGCATTCGTCTGCTGCATCTGCAAAGCTTATAAAATTACGAGGTTATTCATGAAAATTCAAGACAAAGCAGAATTTGAAAAAGCGAATGTATTTGGAACCGGTAATGAGAACACCGGTTTTGCACAGTATTTTACCGGGGAATCGTTTCTGAATCCGCTGACCGATCCTTCCAGCTGTCCGGTGTTTCTGGCTAATGTTACGTTTGAACCGGGTTGCAGGAACAACTGGCATATTCACCACGCATCAAAGGGTGGCGGTCAGCTGCTGATTTGTACAGCGGGCAGCGGCTGGTATCAGGAAGAAGGGAAAGAGGCTGTTTCTCTGGAACCTGGTACGGTTATTACCATTCCGCCGGAAGTCAAACACTGGCATGGGGCCAAATCTGATTCCTGGTTCAGTCATATTGCGGTGGAGGTTCCCGGTGACAATACGTCGAATGAATGGTGTGAAGCTGTTTCTGATGAAGAATACGGGAAACTGCAGTAACAGGATTTGCAATGATCTGAGCATGACATCTCATTTGCATCCGGGCTGTCAGATAAATCTGCGGGTACGATCGTACGGTAATAGAACCGTAATGATCGGCCCGCTTTTTTTACGATTCTTTCGTTAACTGGTCCAGTGATGCTGTGACTGATTGCCAGGCATGGGATGATGGATCTAGAAAAGTAAAATGGTCCGTGTGCGGAAGCAGGTTCAGGGAGACCGTATCTCCGCAGGCCAGTCCTGCCTGATAGTAAGCAATACTGATCTGAGGCGGCACATCGTAGTCAGCTTTCCCGTGAAACAGAATCTGCGGGACCTTCAAAGGCAGCAGGGCGATGGGCGAGACGGCCTGATAGCGTTCGGGAAATTTATCCGGACTGCCGCCAATCAGTTCAGCTGTATGGTTTTCCGGTCCGGTCAGGCTGTCCAGCTTCCACATCTCTTCCAGATCACATACACCGGCCATGCTGATAATGCCGAGAATTGGGATTTCCAGCTGGTTTTGGCTTTCTACCCGGTTTTGGCTTTCTGACCGGTTATGATTCATACAGGAGCCGGTCCACAGAGCCACCTGACCGCCGGCTGAGTGTCCCATGATTACAGTTCGGGTAAGGTCAAGCGGATGATTTCTTTCAAGCTCGTTCAGATAATTTACGGCATCAAGAGCATCCGTCATGGTTCCCGGATAACCGCCGCCGGGTTCGCCGACACGGCGGTATTCGATATTCCATACGGCATATCCTCTCCGGTTCAGATCTGTACACAACTGGCTGATTCCGTTCAGATCATAGGGCATTTTCCAGAAACCGCCGTGTATCATGACAATAACCGGATACGGCCCGGGTATTTCCGGCAGACTGAGAATCCCGAATTGGGAGGAGCTGCTGCCGTACTGAATTTTTCTGATTTTATTCATGTGATTTTTCTCCTGTTTCTGATTTTTCAATAACAGTTGATGTTCCGATGCTTTGACTTTATGGAATATGATGTTTTACACATTTCTGTTCACGCATCATCTGTTGATCGCATTGTGTTGTATTCTGTTCTGATCTCTATACCGGTTTTATCATATCAGAACCGTTACAGTTACAATTAACACCGCAATTTTACCATGATAAAATAATTCTGAAGAAATTAATGAAAACGAGCGGATAGGGATGAAGAAAAAAATCGCAATTATCGGGCTGGATTCCAGGGCCTGCTCTTTTTACGCAAAGGAAGTAGAAAGTCTGTTCGGGGATTACGCAGATGTCATTTTTTACAGCATGGATAAGGGAATAGTAGCGGAAGCACTGCCAAAAGCGGATCTTTATGCGATTTCAACGGATCTTTATGGAATTTCCGAACGGATTAACCGGAATCTGCCCATTGACAGTCAAATGATGGAAATCGATCTTGCCTATAAAAGAGATGTCATTGAAAAACTGGAAAAACTGCCTGAAGGATGCCGGGTTTTGTTCGTTAACCTTACGGAAACCATTGTTCGTGAATCCATTGGCCAGCTTACCCAGCTTGGGATCCAGCAGGTACAGTTTATTCCCTATTATCCGGGGGCTGATGTTGATGATATGCCGGATCTGGCGGTTACGCCAGATGAAGCCGAACTTGTACCATCGTCGGTCAGGAGTGTTATCAATATCGGACATCGTTCCTGCAGTTCCGGTATGATGATCGAAATTGCGATTCGTCTGGGTCTGGAAAAGCTTCTGGAAACCAGGCCTTTCAGGGATTATCTCACTTCAATTGCCGGGAATAATTACAGCTTTGAAAGAATGTTTACCAGGTCCAATCGTCTTGAAAGTCAGTTCAGGATTCTTCTTGAAATTCTGGACGAGGGTCTGATCGGTGTCAATGAAAAGGGAAAGATATTTGCGTGCAATCAGAAGGCCTGTCAGATTACCGGAAACAGTGAAAATCTGATTACCGGACATGCCTGTGAAGAAATATTTCCATATATTCCTTTCCTGGAATGTTTTGAGAAACAACAGAAAATCCCGAACAGAGTCATGAAAATTTCCGGTGCAGATATCAGTGTTTCTGTCATGCCGGTAATGCGCAGAAATGAATGTATCGGCGCTTTTGCGACATTGCAGAAATTCAGGGAAATGGAAAAGCGGCAGAACGAACTGCGCACCCAGCTGCTGGACAGAGGTCACTGTGCCAGGTATTCAATCGATGATGTTATCGGAGAGTCGCAGTGTATTTGCAGAGTAAAAGATATTCTTCCTAAAATGGCGGTTACATCGAGCCCGGTTTTGATTATGGGAGAAACCGGGACGGGAAAAGAACTGCTTGCACATGCTGTTCATAAAGCTTCTTTACGAAAGAACGGTCCCTTCATTGCCATTAATGTTGCCGCAATGCCGGAGAATCTGCTGGAAAGTGAGCTCTTCGGTTACGAGGAGGGTGCTTTTACCGGTGCCAAAAAAAGCGGTTCGCCTGGTCTTTTCGAGTTTGCCCACGGGGGGACATTGTTTCTAGACGAAGTGGAAGGGATGACGCCGGCTATGCAGGTCAAGCTTCTGCGTGTTCTGCAGGAGGGCGAAATCATGCGGGTGGGCGGAACCAGAATTATCAAGGTAGATGTCCGCATTGTTGCCGCGACTAACGAGTCTCTGGAAAAAAAGGTAGAAGAGGGAAGTTTCAGAAAAGATTTATATTACCGGCTCAATGCACTGACGATATCAGTTCCGACGCTCCATGAGCGCGGAGATGATATTCTGCTTCTGCTGGACTGCTTCCGGAAAGAACTTGGCGGAACCTTTGAACTTTCAGAGGAGGTCAGGCGTTTCCTGCTCGATTATTCATGGCCCGGTAATATCCGCGAGCTTCATAATGTTGCTGAATATTTTATTTATATGGATAAACAGACTATCGGCATGGAAGATCTGCCGCAGACGTTACACGGAAGCGGCCATTCTGCTGTCCAGGGGGATTCGCCGAACACATCTGTTGCAGATGACGGCTCCGCATCCGGATATTCCGGTGAAGAAACAGATATCCAGGATCCATACTGGTTTGTACTGAGGCAGTTGTTTCGTGCAGCTCAGCAAGGGGAGCTTATAGGCAGGCAAAAGATACTGGAACAGGCAGCTGAAGTTTTTCTTCCTTTTTCGCAAAAGGATATCCGCGATTCCCTGGGGCGCCTGCAGGAAGATGGATACGTCAGAATCCGGAAGGGAAGAGGCGGAAGCAGAATTACTCCGTCAGGCCGGGCGCACTGGCTGAATCATTGCTCGCAATCAAAAGAATCTGTTTGATATATTAAAAATATTAAATCATTCCATAAAATCATTAAAATTTACATAACCCCGTAAAGCTGATAGAGTAGGAATCAAGAAATGATCAGCGATTTGATTCCGGCGAATCATAAACACAAGGGGCATCATAATGAATAAGAATGATAGAAAATATAATGTTTATATCCAGATTCTGAAAGAAGAACTGGTTCCGGCAATGGGCTGTACTGAACCGATTGCTCTGGCCTATGCGGCTTCAATTGCGAAAAAAGTATTGGGAGAAATTCCGGACCGGGTTAAAGTAGAGGCCAGCGGCAGCATTATCAAAAATGTAAAATCTGTTATTGTGCCAAATACCGATCATATGAAAGGAATTCCGGCAGCAGCTGCAGCTGGGATTATTGCCGGGGATCCGAACAAAAAACTGGAGGTTATTTCAGAGGTTTCCAGGGAAGAGATCGAAGAAATCAGAGAATTCTTAAAATCAGTTCCTGTTACGGTTGAGCACCTGGAAGGCGGTCCGACCTTCGATATGATCGTCACATTGAGAAAGGGTTCTTCCAGTTCCTGTGTCAGGATCACGGATTTCCATACCAATGTCGTTCTGGTTGAAAAAGACGGTAAAGCTTTGTATCAGAAAGAGATTGCTCAGGATTCTCCGGCTACTGAGGAAGAAGCTGACGGGCGTGATCTTCTGAATATGGAAGATATCTGGGATTTTACCAATACGGTAGAAATTGATGATGTCCGGGAGATACTTGACCAGCAGATTCGTGACAACTGGGCGATAGCCGAAGAGGGCCTGAGAGGACAGTACGGTGCCAATATCGGCAAAGTGCTTCTGGATATGGCGGGGGATGATGTCCGCATCAGGGCAAAGGCTATGGCTGCTGCCGGATCGGATGCGCGGATGAATGGATGTGAACTTCCGGTAGTGATCAATTCGGGAAGCGGCAATCAGGGCATTACAGCATCGGTCCCGGTTCTGGTTTACGCGAAAGAACTCGGGATCAGCCAGGACAAAATGTACCGGGCACTGGTTTTGTCTAATCTGACGGCAATCTATCAGAAGACGCCGATTGGCCGGCTTTCTGCTTATTGCGGGGCGGTCAGTGCAGGAGCGGCTGCGGGAGCCGGTATTGCTTATTTGTGCGGCGGCGGGTTTAAAGAAGTCGCGCATACGGTTGTCAATGCGCTGGCTGTTGTTTCAGGGATTGTCTGCGATGGAGCCAAAGCGTCCTGCGCTGCCAAAATCGCATCGGCCGTGGAAGCCGGGATTCTGGGTTACAATATGTATTCACGGGGCCAGCAGTTTTATGGCGGCGACGGCATCATCACCAAAGGGGTCGATGCCACGATCCGCAACGTCGGCAGGCTTGGGCGCGAAGGCATGAAAGAAACAAACGAAGAAATCATCAGCATGATGATCGGGAATTAGCCGGTCACTGATCTGTCAGCATCAGTATTCCGGATCAGATACAGAAAGGCTGCCATTTCCCGTGTGACCCATTTGTCCTTGTGATAAAAAACCTGTCTGCAGATGTTCAGGCGGACATCATCCAGCGGGAGCAGGGTCAGTTCGCCAGCCTCTATGCCTGTATTGACACAGAAGCGGGGCAGAAACGAAACACCCATATTCTTTTTTAGCAGGCTGATAATAAAATCTGTATTGCCGATTTCCAGAAACGGTTCAATGCTTTTTCCATAAGATGCCAGATACTGGTCCAGAAGATACCGGTAGCTGGCATCTTTTTCTGTGAGGATAAATGGCTCTTCCAGGATCCGGTCCAGCGTCAGATCCTTTTGTCCGGTCAGCGGATTTTTAACAGAGGCGACGAAGACAATATCCTCAGGTTTTTCCAAAACTTTTATCCATTTTGTGTTATTCAGAGGCTGGTCGAGCAGACAGACAATATCGATGGTATTATTGTTCATGTCTTCGAGGAGCTTGTTCGGAGAATCAGTTGCGATGCTCAGCGTTACTTTGGGATAACGAATATGAAACTCAGTCAGAATTGACGGAAAAACAGAGGCGCAGATGGATTCAATGGTCCCGATGCACAGTTTCCCCGTCAGTTCCCGGGGATCTGTCAGAACGTCTCTGGCTTCGGCAAGCGTTCGCATAATGTCTGCGGCATAGTCGTAAAACTGTGAGCCCTGATAGGTCAGGATCGTTTTTTTCCCAAGTCTGTCAAACAGTTTTACACCCAGTTCTGTTTCGAGATTTTTGATCTGGATCGTAACAGCTGCCTGGGAATAGCCCGTTGCAGCTGCTGCTTTCGAGAAACTATTCAGTTTTGCAGCTTGAAGAAATGTTTCCAGTTCC
>JBMNSG010000125.1:0-6884 GCA_050945075.1 Eubacteriaceae bacterium
CCGGGCTTTATTGACGGGCACATCCATATTGAAAGCTCCATGCTCACGCCAACTGCCTTTGCCGATGCCGTGCTGCCTCATGGTACCACGGCGGTCGTGACGGACCCGCATGAAATTGCCAATGTTGCCGGCAGTGATGGCATCCGTTACATGCTGGCACAGACACTGGGATCGGATCTGGACGTTTTCTTCATGCTGCCGTCCTGCGTGCCGGCTACTTCGCTCGATGAATCCGGCTCCGTTCTTGAAGCCCAGGAGCTGCGGCCGTTTATCAGGATTCCACGGGTCCTGGGACTTGCGGAGCTTATGGATTTTTACGGAACTGTCCGCGGGGATAAAAATATCATCGATAAAATTGCCGTAGCAGACGAGGAAAACAAGCTGATTGACGGACATGCGCCGTTTTTATCCGGAAACGATCTGAATGCTTATATCACAGCTGGTGTCCGGACCGATCATGAATGCTCGACTGCAGAAGAAGCGATAGAAAAGCTCAAAAAAGGCCAGTGGCTTATGATCCGCGAAGGAACAGCAGCGCAGAATCTGGAAGCGCTGATGCCGCTGTTCAAATATCCTTACTGCGAACGGATTCTTCTGGTAACAGACGACAAGCATCCGGGAGATCTGATCCGCAAGGGACACATCAATTATATTATCCGCAAGGCAGTCAGCCTGGGCGCAGCACCGGAAGATGCCATTATTGCAGCGACCCGCAACGCAGCTGAATGCTTCGGTATGCGGGACAGGGGCGCCGTATCCCCGGGATACAAGGCGGATCTGGTTGTGGTCGATGATCTGGCAGACCTGAACATCAGGCAGGTCTACACAGACGGGAAGCTGGTCGCGGAAAACGGCCGGATGATCGAAAACGAAAAACCGGTTCCGGTTACCGGCGGCAAGTACAAGAGCATTTTCCAGTCCTTCAATATGGATCCGGTCACAGAATCTGATCTCTCCGTTCCATCAGAGGGCCCGATGATGCGCGTGGTTCAGGTGCTGCCCAACGAATTGATTACAGAAGAACGGATCGAACCCTGGACAGAGCATGAAGGATACGCGCCCGGAGTCGATATCGAAAAGGATATTATCAAGGCAGCCGTATTTGAACGCCATCGCCGTTCCGGCCATACCGGAGTCGGATTCCTCGGCGGTTACGGCCTGAAAAAAGGTGCCGTGGCTACCAGTATTGCCCATGACTCCCATAATCTGATTGCAGCCGGTACCAACGATGCGGACATCATCCTGGCAGCCAATACGGTCCGTGACAATCACGGGGGACTGGCAGCTGTTGTAGACGGTAAAGTCATCGGTGAACTGCCGCTTCCTATCGGCGGGCTGATGACGGATGCTCCGGCAGCCGATGTGGATGCCCGTCTGGAAGATATGAAAGCACGGCTCAGGGAACTGGGGATCCCGGAAGATATCGATCCCTTTATGACACTGGGATTTGCCAGCCTTCCGGTAATTCCGAAGCTGCGTCTGAACACGCTGGGTCTGATTGATACCGACAGACAGGCAGTGCTTCCGGTACGTTTTAATCCGGACAATCCAGTCAGTCCAGACGACCCGGAAAATCCGGACAACAGCGTTTCAACACAGAACACGGAGGCTTAATGAACAGCGCGGTTATTATTGTCATTGTCGTAGTCCTGCTTCTGATTGCTTCGCTCTCGTATTATTCATCGAGACAGTCCAAGGACATCAGAGGCTGTTACAATTATCTTCATGAAAAATTCCCGAATGACTTCATCGCTTTTGCCAACAGGCACGGTTCATTCATGTCAAAGGGTTGTACGGTGATCGCTGCAGTCGGACCGAATCTGAAAATCAAAGAGCTCTGGTCTATGCCGGGGAAGGGAATGACAGATGAGATGCTGCAGCAGAAGGAATATACCGGGAAAAAGATTAACCGTTACATTCTGAAAAACGAACCATCCGTTTACGGGATGCCGGGTAAAAATGCTTCTCTGATCGAAACAACTTTGTCTGATGCCGCCAGAGCGGCAGTCAGCCACTACCAGAAATAATGCGTAAATAAACAAAGCTCCGGTTATAAACCGGAGCTTTGTTGCGTTTTGCAATAAATCGAAAGAAGAAACAGGACAGACTGCCTTATTTATCTTTTTCAGCCAGAATTTCCTTCATCTTTTTTACAGCGGCATCCATCACTTCGCCGATCTTTTCGTGGATAACCAGCGTGGCGTTTCCGTCTGCCTGGGTTTTGCTCTTGTTAATAAGGATCAGGTTTTTGCCGCGGAAATAGTTAATCAGTCCTGCTGCCGGATAGACGACCAGTGAGGTTCCGCCTACAATCAGTGTATCCGCTTTGGAGATGGCTTCGACAGCACCGTTAATCACACCCGAGTCCAGCGCTTCTTCATACAGAACGACGTCCGGTTTGATGACCGAACCGTCCTTCGGACAGCGGGGGATTCCTTCGGATTCCAGGATATAGTTTTCATCATAGAATTCTCCGCACTTCGTACAATAGTTACGAAGGACAGAACCGTGGAGTTCATAAACGGTTTTACTTCCCGCTTTCTGATGCAGCCCGTCAATATTCTGGGTTACCACCGCTGACAGTTTCCCCATTTTTTCCAGTTCCGCCAGTGCATAATGACAGGCATTGGGGAGGGCATTTGGATACACCAGTTTGTCCTTGTAAAATTCAAAGAATTCTTCCGGATGATTTACAAAAAAGCTGTGGGAAACAAGCTGTTCAGGAGAAAAGGTTCCGCCCAGTTTTTCACTGTACAATCCGTTGGCACTGCGGAAATCGGGAATTCCGGATTCCGTGGATACACCCGCTCCTCCGAAAAACACAATATTTTTACTGTCTGCCAGTATCTGTGCAAGTCTGTCAATATCGTTCATTCAGGTCTCCTTCCAGCCGCTGTGGCTGTTCTGTTTTTATTATATACCCGGCACTGTCCCGCAAAAGTAAAGTTTACTGCAAAAGAGATAAAAGCTGTTCAGGATTAACCGGGGAATGGTGTTTATAATGAGTCCTGTTTAAAGGAACTGCCAGCTGGTATAAACAGCTGGAGTACTAAAGATAAACTCAGGATTAAATATCTTGAAACCTCTTTGATTTTAGCCTGCTTTCAGGCTCATTTTCATCACAGTGATATAATGAAAAAAGTGCAAATTGCATTGCAAACAGAACAAACGACGGGTTGCTTTTACAACCCGGACTGCCCGAAAGCAGTCGGAAACGGATCAGAATGATTACATTTAACAAAGCGCCTTATATAGGTACTGAACTGGATTATATCAAGCAGGCAGTGGACAGCAAGCATATCAGCGGTGACGGACAGTTCACCAAAAAGTGCAGAAACTGGCTGGAGAATTTCTGCGGAAGCCCTGTTCTGCTCACCACTTCCTGCACACACGCTCTGGAACTGGCAGCAATGCTGGAGGATATCAAACCAGGTGATGAAGTGATTATGCCTTCGTACACCTTTGTATCCACTGCAAATGCTTTCGTGCTCCGGGGGGCCACAGTCGTTTTTGTCGATATCCGTCCGGATACCATGAACATTGACGAAAAGCTCATCGAAGCGGCCATTACTGACAAAACCAGAGCCATTGCACCGGTTCATTATGCCGGTGTCGCCTGTGAAATGGACACGATCATGGATATCGCCCGCAGACATAACCTGGCGGTCGTTGAAGATGCCGCTCAGGGTGTGAATGCTTTTTATAAAGGAAAGCCGCTGGGAACGATCGGCGATCTTGGCTGCTTCAGCTTTCATGAAACCAAGAACTACAGCATGGGTGAAGGCGGCGCGCTGGTCATCAACCGGCCGGAGCTCTATGAACCGGCGGAGATCTTCCGTGAAAAAGGTACTGACAGAAGCCGTTTCTTCCGTGGACAGGTCGACAAATACACCTGGGTCAGTGAAGGTTCTTCATATCTGCCCAGTGACATCAATGCAGCCTACCTGTGGGCACAGCTTGAAGAAGCGGACACCATTAACAATAAAAGGCTGATGCTCTGGAACCGTTATGACCAGGCCTTCCAGCCGCTTAAAGAAAAAGGGCTGGTGGATCTTCCGTTTATACCGGATGGAATCCAGCATAATGCCCATATGTATTATCTGAAGCTGCGGGACCTGCAGCAGCGTTCCGATTTTATCGCCTATATGAAAGATGCAGGTGTTCAGTGCATCTTCCACTATATACCGCTGCACTCTTCGACAGCCGGTAAAAAATACGGGCGTTTTAACGGGGAAGACCGCTATACCACGAAAGAGAGCGAACGGATTGTCAGACTGCCCATGTATTATGAAATGACCGAAGAAATTCAGGATCAGGTTATCGGCAGTGTGTTTGATTATTTCAAAGCAGAAAGACGGTAAGCATGACGGAAAATAAACCAAGGGTAGCGGTGATCGGAGCCGGTATCTTTCAGGAACCGCTGATTGAATGTGCACAGCGTTCCGGATATGAAGTCCATGTCTTTGCATGGAAAGCCGGAGATCCGGGAGAAGAAAGCGCTGATGTCTTCCATGAAATCAGCACCATTGATAAAGAAAAGATACTTGAGGTCTGTCGTGACCTCGATATCTGCGGTATCTGTACAGCCGGATCCGATCTGGCTTCACTGACTGTCAGTTATGTCGCAGAAAACCTGGGTCTTCCCGGCAATACCATCCGTTCTTCGGAACTGAGTACCAATAAATACGCGATGCGCCAGGCTTTCCGGCAGGCCGGAGATCCCATTCCCGGCTTTCTCGAAGCAGATGAAGAGTCCGTCAGCGATCCGGCTCTTACAGAGAATCTGAATTATCCGCTGATCATTAAACCGACCGACCGTTCCGGAAGCCGCGGAATCACGCTTATTCGCAGGCCGGAAGAACTGGCTGGTGCAGCAGAAGCCGCTTTTCAGGAATCCTTTGAAAAGCGCATTATGATCGAAGAGTATATTACCGGTCAGGAATACAGTGTTGAGTATGTTTCGTATCACGGGCACCACCACTTTCTTGCTCTTACTTTTAAAAACACGACCGGCGCTCCTCACTTTATCGAAACCGGACACCATCAGCCGGCGGATATTTCACCGCGGATGCTGGGAAAAATCCAGGCTGTTGTCGAACATGCCCTGAATACACTGGAAATCACAGACGGTGCTTCTCACAGTGAGATAAAGATCGACGGCGAAACCATAAAAATCGTCGAAATCGGAGGACGCATGGGCGGCGACTGCATCGGCAGTCATCTGGTTCCGTGTTCGACCGGCTATGACTTCACCAAAATGATTCTGGATATTGCCTGCGGAAAGGAACCTTCGTTCACAAAAATGCATGAAGGCTTCCCGGTCAGCATCCGCTTTATTTTCAACAATGATGACCTCAATCAGTACCAGAATTTCCGGGACCGTTATCCGGAAAGCATCGTCGATACAGACATTCCCGATTTCTGTCCGGAGGGAGCTGTAACGGACAGCTCTACTCGTCATGGCTGGTACGTCTTTAAAGATCCGCCGGACGATTTCCACATTCAGACAAACGGGGAAGAATCAGGGAAGGCAGCTTCTTCCTGTGCCGCGGCAGAAACAGAGAAGATCAAGAATGATGAAAAGGGTCTGCTGGCGGATCATCAAAACGATTCGGGCTGCAGGCTTTCGTTTGTCATACCCTGTTATAATTCTGCGCATATTATCGGATCCGTGGTAGCCGATATCATCCGCACCGTTAAAGCCCGGCCGCAGTACGACTATGAGATTATCCTGGTCAATGACGGCTCTCCGGATAATACCTTTCAGGTTATTTCTGAAATTGCTGAGAACAATGACGGTGTGACAGCCGTAAACCTGATCCGCAACTTCGGACAGGCCTGTGCGCTGATGGCCGGTTTCCATTATGTAACCGGGGATAAGATCATCTGTCTCGATGACGACGGCCAGACTGATCCCTGCCAGCTGTTCCGGCTGGTGGACAAATCCAATGAAGGCTACGATGTGGTGTATGCGAAGTACGATTCGAAAAAACACAGCGCCTTCAGGAATTTCGGCTCAAAGGTAAATGACAAAATGGCTTCTGACCTGATTGGAAAACCCCGTGATCTGGTCTTTACCAGTTATTTTTGTGCAGAAAGACCGATCATAGACGAAGTCATCAAATACGACAAGCCTTATCCTTATGTAGACGGGCTGGTCATGCGTACCACTAAAAATGTTGCCGATGTTCCGGTGCATCATCGTGAACGGGCTGAGGGGGAATCCGGCTACAGTTTTGGCAAGCTGCTTTCACTGTGGCTTGACGGATTTACCTCATTTTCTGTAAAACCACTGCGTATTGCCACTCTGCTCGGCTTTCTGATCGCCCTGGGCGGTTTCATTTACGGGATTTACTGCATCGTCTGTGAATTTATTGAACCGAGCGGTGTCAGCGGCTGGGCTTCGACGATGGCAGCCATTATTTTGCTGGGAGGAATGAATATGATCCTCATCGGCATGGTAGGGGAATATGTAGGCAGAATCTATATCGCCCAGAATAATGCGCCTCAGTTTATTGTCCGCGAAACAGTAAAAAGAAAAGAGCACAGGCAGATATGAGGAAAACAAGGCCGGATGGCTTAGCTCTGGCCGGCAGCTGCAGTTACGATGACGGCAGGTGGCGCCGGATTTTTTCGGGAGACTGGGTATGAAGGGAACAAAGCTGAAAAACATTTTGTTTCTGCAGGCAGTCCTGATCCTGTATTCGATGGCATCGGTCTGTTCCAAGATCGCCTCCGGATACGAGTTCCTGAGTACCGGATTTATCCTCTGGTACGGCCTGGTAATCGTCTGTCTGGGCATCTATGCCATCCTGTGGCAGCAGGTACTGAAACGGATGCCGCTCACTACGGCTTTCGCCAACAAAGCAGTAACCATAATCTGG
>JBMNSG010000126.1:0-6806 GCA_050945075.1 Eubacteriaceae bacterium
CATGGATAAATTTTAATACACTTTCACATATAGAGTCACATACTTTATGACGATAAGTAATATCTATTTATAGATTCTTTTATCTGTAAAAGTACAAAAAATGCAATAAATCAAGAGACACTTCAGTGTTCAAATTTCAAAAGGCAGTCAAATCCCTGCGAAGGTTTTCAGCCGTTTGACCAGATAATCGGAAATCAACCCGATAAAAATGCCGGTAAGTGTTCCGAACACCAGCAGCAATGGTCCCCAGGAATATAAAAGTGCCGGAGTCTGAAGCACCAGACAGGCACAGAATAACTGACCGGCATTATGCGCTATTCCTCCCAGCGTACTTGTAAGAACAATGCCTGCATCAGTAAACCGTTTGATCAGGATCATAACTGCCAGACTCAGGAGCGCTCCCGACAGAGAATACAGGATTGAACTGAATGTCCCGAACATAAAGCCGGCCAGGAAAACACGCATCAGCGAAACAGCCAGAGCCGGAACAGCCCCCATCGTATAGAGAGTAAATACAACCGCAATATTGGCCAGGCCCGGTTTGGCTCCCGGAACAGGAAACGGCATCGGGATAAAACTTTCCAGCCACGAAAGGACCAGCGCTGCTGCCGTCATTACTGCCAGCCGCGCCAGCAGTCTGGTTCCGGTAATCCCTGATGTCCTCATTCGCTGATAACCTCGACAATCAGCTTATGCGGAAGACAGGCAATGGTTTCTCCGACGTCTGAAACAGGCTGCGTCTGAACGCAGATCTGATTGGTACAGTCGGCATGGTCAATGTAAACTTTTTTGTCTTTGATTACCAGATCGTTTTCTCCGTACTGTGTCTGATAATCTTTTTCTGTATCTTTATCCAGATCGAATACATCGACAACCTCGTTATCGATAGAAACCCTGACCTGTTTTCCGCTGTCCATGGCCTGACGGGAAAGAAAAGAAATCAGTGTTCCGAAAACAAGGATACCGATGATAATCCATAAATCACGCTTTTTCATATCCGCAGTATAACACGCGCTGACTGTCAGTACAAAATTTTAGAATTTTTCGAAAATAATACTTGCATGAACCGTTTTTATCTGCGAAAATAATAACTGTTGCTGCGACAGACAGCAGAAACTACCAGGTAAACAAAACGGTTCGAAAAAATGTTGAAAAACAGCTTGACGGATTAATGCTTACCCAGTATAATAGAAAAGTACTGTTAAGCGAGAGTGTTGGAATAGGCAGACAAGCACGTTTCAGAGGCGTGTGTACAACGTACGTACGGGTTCAACTCCCGTCTCTCGCACCATTTTGAAATTATTTCCCACCGATAGTCAGGCGCTTCGGTGGGTTTTTTATTTCCCAAAATTATTCATTTGGACATTTTTGGGACATTTTCACTCAAAAACTGATTTTTCAGAAAAAGCAATTTAAAATAACTCCGCGTTCTACTCATATTCTGCACTGAACAGGCGGACTGGTCTGGGCGCAAACTGCAATACTGCGCGTCCGGTCATACCGGGCAGCTTTTTTCAAAACATCTTCAAAGGTTTTCTGATACTGAGCCCCGTTGATTACATAACGCTTGTCAATCACAAAGCAGGGTACACCCTGGATCTGCATCGAACGTGCCTGTTGTATGTCACGGCGTACCATCTGGTCATACAGGTTCTCATTTAGCAGGATTTTTTCCGCCCCGGACCGTTCCAGTCCCGCATCTTCAGCAATGCCCAGCAAAACATCGTTATGGGCAATCATACGGTTTTCTTCGAAAAAGGCGCTGTATACCAGTTCCGAAAAGACCGTACCCCGGCCTCTTTCATCCGCGTACTTGGACAGCCTGTGAATATCATACGTATTCTGATTTTTCAGATGACGATAGCTGAAATCGAGCCCGAGTGAATCCGCTCTGCGTATGATCCCCTGTATCATAATCTCTGCATTCATCCGGGATATTCCACATTTCCCGGCAAAAACATCTATCATCGAAGCTGTATCATTTTTGGACGCCAGCGGATCTATTTGAAAGGCCCGGTGGACCACTTTTATACGGTTTTCAAGTC
Source organism: Eubacteriaceae bacterium (assembly GCA_050945075.1). Lineage (GTDB taxonomy): Bacteria > Bacillota > Clostridia > Eubacteriales > Eubacteriaceae > UBA7485. Next base: position 2,046 of record JBMNSG010000126.1, read on the forward strand.
CCAGACTGGTCACCGCATTGGACAGTTCAGTGATTCCCATGTAGCAATACGGACAGATATAATCTGACCAGAAATCGATAGTAATCATAGTCTCCCTTCCCTTTACTTTAGTTTCTTTGTAATTATTACCCCGCCGGTTATAAGAAAACACGATTGTAATGCCACTTCCCCAATCAGTTTTCAAATATATCGCTGCTCCTGCCTGTTTCAGGCAAAAAAAGAACAGTCGGCTGACTGTTCTTTCTGGTTGTTTCTGATTATTTAAGCTGATTACTGTTCATTCTTGTTGCGGATAAACAGACGGATCGGTGTGCCGAAAAAATCAAAGGTCTTGTAAATCTGATTTTCCAGATACCGCTGATAAGAAAAATGCATGAGCGAAGCGTCGTTGACAAACATCACGAAGGTAGGCGGATTAATCGCGACCTGTGAGCCGTAATAAATTTTAAGGCGGCGCCCCGATTTGCTTGGCGGCTGTTTCATCATAACGAAATCGATAATGGCTTCATTGAGTTTACCTGTGGTAATACGCTTTCTGGCCTGATCATATACGAAATTAATCTGATCATAGATTTTCTGTACACGGCTTCCGGTTTTCGCGGAAATAAACAGAATCGGTGCGTAATCGAGGAAATTCAGCTGATCCCGGATATCACGTTTCATGTGCTCCATGGTCATCGTTTCTTTTTCCACGGCGTCCCATTTGTTAACGATAATAACTGTGGGCTTGAAACGGTTGGCTGCAATTCCGGCGACTTTCTGATCCTGCTCGGTAACGCCGTACTGCGCATCAATGAGCATCAGAACCACATCTGCTCTTTCGACAGCAGCAACGGCACGGATAATGCTGTAGCGTTCGATATCTTCGTAAATCTTTTTCTTCTTGCGCAGTCCCGCTGTGTCGATAAAGGTATATTCTTTTCCGTCATGAACGACTTTCGTGTCAATGGCGTCTCTTGTCGTTCCCGGGATATCAGAGACGATCAGTCTGTTTTCTCCGATCATACGGTTGATCAGCGTCGATTTACCGGCATTCGGCTTGCCGATTACGGCAACCTTGAGACTGTTGTCTTCCTGTTCTTCTTCATCGTAGAAGCGGTGGACACGGCTGATGATTTCGTCGAGGAAATCTCCGAGTCCGAGTCCCTGTTCCGCGGAAATCGCCATCGGCTCGCCCAGACCCAGATTATAAAACTCATAAAGCGAGTCTTCCTGCTTCTGTGAGTCAATCTTGTTGACGGCGACCAGAACGTCCTTGCCGTGTTTTCTGATCATGGCTGCGACTTCTTCATCGGCCGCTGTCATGCCTTCTCTGCCATCAACAAGCAGTACGATCAGGTCGGCCATATCGACCGCCAGCTCCGCCTGTACCCGCATCTGCTGGAGTATCGTATCCTTGGAGAAGGGTTCGATCCCGCCGGTATCAATCAGCGTAAAATGATGATTCAGCCATTCGGCGTCAGCAATGATTCTGTCCCGGGTCACACCCGGTGTATCTTCAACAATCGCGATCCGTTCGCCGACGAGCTTGTTGAATAAAGTGGACTTGCCGACATTTGGCCGTCCGACTACTGCTATAATTGGTTTTGCCATAATTCCCTCGTTTATTATAATTCGGTCTGCGTACCGCTGTTGTCCGTATCACGCTGTGAATCAAGCACTGCGCGGACAAAATGTTCGCCGTCTGCCCGTACCACCGTGACTGGCAGGCCCAGTTCTTCACTGATCTGTGTCACAGTCATATCGTCCAGGAACATCTCGGTATCGTTTTTGAGCATGGTGTCCGGAATCAGGATCCTGTCGGGACGTTCCTGCCGGATCTGCTCTTTAGCCTGTTCGAGTACATCTTTCCCGGCAAAAAGGCCGGAGACTGTCACCGTTTCTCCAAAAAACCGGTTTTTCAGGACCAGCACCTGCGGGACCGGTCCGGTCCGCCACTGAGCCAGCATGGTGCAGGCTGCTTTGAGCAGGTTTCCGGCAAGGACCCCGGTAAGAATGAGCTGTTTTTCCGGAAATACGGTAACCGTGTCATATTCCCTGGCAACCCGCTCCGCGCCTTCCACGAAGTCCGCCAGCATGCCGACACCATTTTCCAGCTGCGGGAAGCCCTCATAATAACCGGGCTTCGGAATTCTGCGTTCGGCGGTCAGGAAAAACTCATCTGACGGAAACACAAAACGCGTATCGTAAGCCTCCAGCATTTTCTGCTGAAATTCCTCAATCAGATCAATGGCCTCTCCCGCTGTCGCCTTGTTAAACAGTGTCAGATCCGCAAGTCCTTCACGGTACCTGGTAATACCTACGGGTACAACTGAAACTGATGAAAGCTGCGGATACAGGCTTCCCAGATCTTCCAGCGTACTCCTGAGTACTTCTCCGTCGTTAATACCGGGAACGCAGACAATCTGACCGTTCATCTGCACACCGGCTGCTGCCAGCTCTTTAAGCTGGTCCAGAATTTTTCCCGCAAAGCGGTTGCCCAGGAGACGGACCCTGGTTTCCGGATCAGTACTGTGAATGCTGATATTAACCGGAATTTTCCATCGTTTGATCCGGTCTATCTCATTCTGCCTGAGATTGGTCAGCGTGATGTAGTTGCCGTTGAGAAATGAGAGACGTTCGTCATCGTCCTTAATATACAAGGTATCCCGCATACCCGAAGGCATCTGGTCGATGAAGCAGAACATACAGTTGTTGGAGCAGGTTTTTGATCCCAGTGACTGTTCAAAGACAGCCCCGAAATCCTCTCCTTCGTCAAGCTCCGGGTCGATGTCCCAGATTTCACCATTTTCTTTTTTGATCTCAATGACCAGGTCATCTGCCGCACTGAGATAAATCCAGTCAAGCTCGTCACTGACCGGACTCCCGTTTACTGAAAGCAGGACGTCTCCGGGTTCAACGCCTGTTTCTTCTGCCGCAGAATCGGGCATCACTGAAATAATAAGCAGTCCCTGTGTTTTTCTTCCCGGACAATTGTTTAATTCGTAACTGTTTTTTCCTGTTTTGTGTTCCATTTTGTTTATATACCCACTGTCCGCGAATTTGTATTTTACTATTCATGACAGGAATTTGCTATAATGTACTGACACCCCCGTTATGGGGTAATTCAGACGGGTGTTCCCGGAAACGGATCAGATATGACTAAAGATACTAAAGACAACTATTCGGATACAGCAGAACGTGTTCTGCTGTTGTATGCGCTCAGCAAGATGGGCTCTCCGATAAGCCGGGAGGAATTTGCGCCGGTACTGCTGTCTTCCGGTGGCAGCTGGATCGATCTTCAGCTCCGGATCGATTCAATGATCTCGGAAAATCTGGCCGAAGAACATGATGGAGACATTTCCATCACGCCGGACGGTATTGAAGTCCTTCAGGTTTATCGTGACAGACTGCCGGATAAAAGTACAGATAATGTCGATCATTATCTGGAAATGCACCGCACCGAGCTTCGGGACAAGCTTTATATTAAAGCCGGTTTTGAACGTTCCGGTCCGGGTTATCTGGTCAGGCTCTCCATGGCTGAAAACGGACAGACACTGCTGTCTGTCGAAATCGACGCGCCAACCCGTGATCAGGCAGTCGCTGTCTGCGACCACTGGAAAAAAGAACCGCAGCGGATTTACAGCGAAATGATCCGCATCCTTACAACTTAACAGCAGAAGCCGGGCTTATCTGTACACGCAGCAAAAGCCTGACAGACCTAAAAAAACCGGGATGTTCATCCCGGTTTTTTGTTCCGATCATGTCTTTTTACTGAACGCCTGTCGTGCTGGTAAGCGAACTGTACAGTCCGTCACCGATGGCGGCACGGTAGGTGTAGCTTATTCCAGCCTGATCTGTAGTGACCTTTGACGCGCTGGTGTAGACATTATCCGATACGAATGAACCCATAAGCATGAGCATGAGCAATGTCAGCAGCAGGTACAGAACCAGCCCCTTCGATTTCCCTTTGTCTTTTACAGCAGCTGTTGTTTTTTTAGCCATTATTCCTCTTCCCAGTTATGCCAGACTTCCTGAACATCATCATTATCGTCAAACATGTCCAGCATCTTTTCCATTCGGGTCACATCTTCTTCAGAGAGCTTTGTTTCCGTAGACGGAATCATGGCAACCTCTCCGCTTTCCGGTGTGATTCCGGCTTTCTCAAGCGCATCCATGACTGAAGCAAAATCTTCCGGTGTCGTCGTGATTTCGAATCCGTCCTCTGAAGCCTCAAAATCCTCGGCTCCGGCATCCAGTGCCGTCATCATGACTTCATCCTCGTCCAGATCCTCCGAGCTTACGAATATTTTTCCTGCCTTGGTAAACAGAAAAGATACACAGCCATTGGTACCCAGATTTCCGCCGTTTTTGTCAAAAGCATGACGAACATCGGCCGCTGTACGGTTCTTGTTATCCGTAAGCGTCTGAACGATCACTGCAGCTCCGCCCGGACCGTAACCTTCATAGGTGATTTCTTCGTATACCGCACCTTCCAGTTCGCCGGCGCCTTTTTTAATAGCCCTGTCAATATTGTCATTGGGCATATTGGCAGCCTTGGCTTTGGCAACTGCATCCCGAAGCTTGGCATTCATTTCGGGGTTGGAACCGCCTTCACGGCTGGCAACCGCGATATATTTTGCCATTTTGGTAAAAACCTTGCCCTTTACAGCATCAGTCTTACCCTTCTTATTCTTAATGTTTGCCCATTTACTGTGTCCGGACATAATGCCTCCTGTTTATCTATTATTCTTCAGATTCCTGATTTTTATTTTAAAACTG
>JBMNSG010000127.1:0-6781 GCA_050945075.1 Eubacteriaceae bacterium
GATTCACTTAGAGAAAACTCAACAGAAAGGATCAATCATGAGCGATGCATATACAAATTTAGCAAGAAAAACGCTTGAGAATTATGTAAAGACCGGTTCCCTGCCGGCTGTAGATAAGGGCAAACTGCCCCCGGAGCTGACTAAAACAAGAGCAGGCGCCTTTGTTTCCCTGAAAAAGCACGGCCAGCTGCGTGGATGTATTGGTACGATCTGTGCCGTTCAACCGGATCTGGCTTCCGAAATCATGATGAACGCAGTTTCTGCCGGGACAGGCGATCCCCGTTTTCCATCTGTCAGACCGGACGAACTCGATGATCTTGTTTACTCAGTGGATGTTCTCGGAGAACCGGAACAGGTTTATTCACTGGACGATCTTGATGTAAAGAAATACGGCGTAATTGTTTCGAACGGACCCAGACGCGGTCTGCTGCTGCCTGACCTGGAAGGCGTCGATACACCGGAACAACAGGTTTCAATCGCCATGCAGAAGGGCGGAATCCGTCCTGATGAACCGATTTCTCTGGAACGCTTTGAGGTCATAAGACACAAATGAGCACTGATCAGTCTTTCCCTAAAACAATGTGCACCGTCTGTCCGCGACATTGTATGATTGCGGAAGGCGGGCTCGGATTCTGCCGCGGACGAAGATGCGTATCGGGCACTGTAATTGACGATAATTATGGAAAGATAACAGCTGCAGCACTGGATCCGATCGAAAAAAAACCACTGGCAGCCTTTTATCCGGGAACCAGAATTCTTTCCGTCGGATCCTACGGCTGTAATCTCCGCTGCCCGTTCTGCCAGAACTGTGAAATTTCCATGAGTGACGGCAGCAGCCTGCGCATCGACGATATTACGCCGGAATCGCTCTGTGAACGCGCCTTGGAACTGATCCCGCAGGGAAACATCGGCGTGGCCTATACTTACAATGAGCCGCTTATCGGCTATGAGTTTGTCCGCGATACCGCAAAACTGGTACATCGGGCAAATATGAAAAACGTGGTGGTCACCAACGGATGGACCGAAACAGCTACCATGGAAGCGGTACTGCCTTATACAGATGCATTTAACATTGACCTGAAGGGTTTCACCGACTCTTTTTATAAAATGGTCGGTGGAACATTGTCCGTGGTGAAGGATAATATTATCCTGGCATCAAAATCATCACATGTTGAAGTCACTACGCTGATCATCCCGGGAGAAAATGATACAGAAAACGAAATGACCGAACTGGCCTCATGGCTTGCTTCAGTCAATCCGGATATCGTGCTTCATGTTACACGTTTCTTCCCCTGTTACAAAATGCAGGACCGTCCGCCAACGGCTGTACAAAAGGTTCTCAGTCTTACAGAAACAGCCGGGAAATACCTGAGAAACGTCAAGGCGGGCAATATCTGATCTATGAAGTAGGCCCATAGTTTGCTATGTTATAATGCAGGAGCTGACAACATAACGAAAGGATCTTTCATGAGAGATTTTATGATAGGTGATGATGCTGCCGGACAGCGTCTCGACCGTTACCTGCTAAAGCTTCTGCCCGAAGCCGGAAACAGTTTTCTGCAGAAAATGATCAGAAAAAAAAGGATTAAACTCAACGGAGCCAGAACGGAATCTTCGGCGATCCTCCACGATGGAGACAGTGTCCGTCTGTATTTCTCCGAAGAAACGATTGCCGCTTTCCGCGGTGAACAGAAACCAGTCATTCAGGCCCACCAGCTGCCGGATTCAATCCGGGATGCTTTTGAACATCCCGTCTATGAAGATGCCAATTATCTGGGGATCAATAAACCGGCCGGACTTTTGTCCCAGCCTGACCACAGCGGCGCCATTTCCGCTGCAGAAGCTGCAGAGACTTACCTGAACAAAACTGCGACCTTCTCGCCGGCTCCGCTGTATCGCCTGGACCGCAACACCAGCGGGATTCTGCTCTTCCCGAAAAACTACGAGGCGCAGCGGCGTGCCCTGGAAGCGATCAGAAAACGGGATTGTACAAAAGAGTATATTACGATTATTTCCGGTGTTCTTACTTCTCCGGGAACATTGAGAAGCAGCCTTGTCAAAAATCCGGAGACTAATCAGGTGTTTCCGGTTACCGATGACAGCGGCCGGGAAGCAATTCTCGAATACGACCCCGTCAGTACCGAAGAGGATTATACGCTGATGAAAATCAGACTGCTTACGGGCCGTACCCATCAGATACGTGCCCAGCTGGAACAAAACGGTACGCCGGTTGTCGGAGATGAAAAGTATGGTGCCGGACGCGTGAACCGGGAATTCAACAGCCGGTTCGGAATACGCCGGCAGATGCTTCATGCGGCTTACTACGCACTGCACGACGAAAACGGATTATTTCTTGAAGCAGAGGCACCGCTCCCGGATGATTTTTCGACAGCTGTGACCGGACTGTTTGGCAACAATGCACTCGCTCAGATTGACGACAGTGCAATATTCAGCTGATGGGAAACTGGAACAGTCACGGCCTTCGAGGTTCTTACCTGGAAGAAACGATAAGCGCAGTAAACAGGATCTATTTTGATCAGGGACTTGCGGTCGTACAAAAAGTCCCTACCCCGATCACCCCGGTCGAATATGACAAAGGCAAAGGCACAATCAAACTGGCCTATTTCGAAAAAAAATCAACAGTCGATTTTATCGGAAATATCCAGGGAATACCCGTTTGTTTTGACGCCAAAGAAACAGGAACTACCAATCTGCCCCTGTACAATATTCACGAACATCAGGTTCAGTTTATGAAGGCATTTACAGAACAGGACGGGCTTGCATTCCTGATTGTTCTGTTCCGCAATGAGGATGCTTCATTCCTGCTGCCGTGCGAAATTTTGTTTCATTACTGGGATCAGGCCCGGGAAGGCGGACGGAAAAGTATTCCCCGCTGCGCGTTTGAAGATCAGTACCGGATTCCATCTCAGGGAAATATCCGGATGCATTATCTGGAAAGTGTTTCTGTGTATCTTTCCAACAGGGACCAGGCCCGGAATGAAACAGCCGGATCTCACTGAACCGGACTGTTGAATATACTGCACCGGGTCTGATGGTTTCTGTTAAAATAGAAACGACAGTCAGATTAACAATCTGATATCACTGGTCGTTCAGAATGAAAAATGGAGGAAAATCCAATGGATAAAATACCCAGTTTCCAGGTTAACCACCTGGAACTGCTGAGAGGCATCTACGTCTCCCGCAAAGATAAAATCGGCGCTGAAACAGTCACAACCTTTGATATCCGTATGAAGGAACCAAACCGGGAACCCGTGATCAATACAGCAGAAATGCATACACTCGAACACCTCGGAGCAACCTGGTTGAGAAATGAACCGGGCGTGTCCGATCAGATCATTTATTTCGGACCCATGGGCTGCCGGACCGGCTGCTATCTGGTAATGAAGGGCGATCTGGAATCAGAAGATATTGTCCCCATGATCACCAATATGTTCCAGTTTGTAGCGGATTTTAACGGCGATATACCGGGTGCTGCTGCACGGGACTGCGGTAACTATCTGGATCAGAATCTGACCATGTGTAAATACGAAGCCCGGAAGTATCTTGACGAAGTCCTGACAGATATCAAGCCGGAAAATCTGAATTATCCCAACTGATCCTGTGAATAATATCAGTAAATGAAAACAGCTGTTTCAAGCAGCTGTTTTTTCATTTTCCGTATTCAATTTCCGATGGAACAAAAGGCTCGTCGCCGGGTGACAACATTAAAACAGATCGAATCAAATACATAATACCTGCTGTATTCGCAATCCTTACTCTCTGGGCTATCTGTCTTTTTATCCAGGTGAACAGCAATCGTATACTGAAAAAAGGCACCAGTGAACTGGCGGATATCCTGCAGTCAGAAACTGCTGAAGCAGTCGACAAGACCAATACAACAGCCAGAGCGGCAGGACTCGTTGAGACTGCGGCCAATGGCACTGCAGACGACAGTCTGCTTGAAAATCTGAATGACGGCTCTTTTTCTGCTCTTCTGCTTTATAATCCGCAGGGTAAACTGCTGGCCTCCACCGGTTCTGCAGATATGGATAATCTTAAAACAACATCAGAAAACACCGAATATCCGTTCCGTAATACCATTTTGTATAAACGGCTGATGGCCCACCTGCAGTATTACACCACGCTGGACATCAGTAATGGAACGCCGGCAGTTGCTACAGCCGTCAAACTGTTTGATGACAGCGGACAGATCGATGTCAGTACCTTTACCGGCATTCTGGTAACCATCTACCCTCTCGGGAACACGCAGGAAAAAGCTCAGAACCTTGCGGATCAGGGTGACACTGTGCTGATTATCGGCAACAACCGTCGTTATATCGAAATTAACAGTGATTCAGGTGAAAACACAACATTAAAAGAAGCTTCGGAAAACAACGGTCTTTCCAGCCTGATGGATGAACTCAATCATGATGACGCATCGGATTCAAATGCGCCTCTGGCTTATACCGGCGAAAACGGGCGTCCGGAACTGGGATGGTATCAGACAACAGATGAACATATGGCCGTTTCCGTCGCCAATTAAAAAAGCGGGCATAATACTGTGCCCGCTTTTTTATATCATTTCTTTTCAACCGTTTTTTCCACTGATCTGGACTGTTTTTCCGCTTCACGGACATCCAGACTGAAGGGTTCGATGGTCTGGCCGGAAATTCTTTTGAAAAAACGGTCCAGCCAGTCTCCGTTTTTCTTTTCGTAAACCGCACGTTCTTTAGCGTAAGTATTAATAGCCCGAACCTGCTTCTGAGCTTCTTCAATCGTCGTTTCATTGTCATTCGGGAGCAGTGCCGACCATTCGTAAGTAACCTTGCCGCCCATGCTGTAACCTTCGTATCCGATTGTCAGTGCATATCCCTTTATGGTAAATTCGGGCGGAAAAACACGAATCGAGGCATTCCCGATTTTCCAGTCATGATACCGTCCCAGAATCAATGCCTGATGATTATCTATTACCGAAATATAAGGCGCATCATAAGCATTGACAAGGAAATAGCGCGGTGCCGCAAACATGAAAATACAGGACATGGCAAATAAAATTACGCCAATCGGTATAATGACCCACATGGTATCAGCTGGTGAAATCAGAACCAGCAGCACTGTAACTGTGATCACTCCAACCAGAACCAGTATGACCTGCCACAGGCTTGGTTTGGTAATCAGCAGATTCATATTTTCCAGGAACTTCTTATACTCTTCTTCGGAATATTTCCATACAATTTTGTGATCCTGCTGCGCCATATACTGGCGGAACTTCTTTCCTTTTTTCAGATAATGCCAGACATAAAAAAGCCCCATCAGCACTGCGCCGAGTCCGAACCAGGACAGTGTATCGATATCGGATCCTGTATGAACAAATACCGGAATCAGCGCAATCACAATCCCTGCAAAAATGGCACAGCAACTGTAGACTATGTTGATTCTAAACGGATTTTTTACCTGTGACATCAGCTGGGCAGCTTCTTCCGTTCCCGCAATATTTACGGATTTCGGTTTCATGACACTCTGCTGCTTTTTGAACTGATTATTGCCGCTCTGTGAATTCTTCTTTTTCTTAGCCATTGTTCTCCTGTTTTAATTCCTGATACTCTTTGCGCATTTCATCCGCGTGTCCACAGGTCATTGCACCTTCGGGACATGGACCGGCCACACAGTTCGGTCCTGCATTCTTAAACAGAATCGGAGCAACCTGGTAGCACTGACGCAGCATTTCCTTTGCCAGAGCCCGGATTTCCCACTGAGCGCGGTTACAGCAGCGAACTTCAAAGAAATGGAGCAGTTCACGTACATTCATCGTCAGAACAATCATGGTTTCACAGGCATTTGGCAGAACAAAGCGCGCATCTTCGATCCCCTGCTTTTCAGCAGCCGAAGCGGCTCTTTTTTCAGTCATACCGGCAGCCAGATTTTCCTTCGTATGTTTGTCAATCAGAATACTGGCAATCTTGTCGTAAGACTCCTGAGCATTTTCCATCGCGCGGACATACTCTTCTTTTGCTTCGGGAATTGCTTCAATTTCCGGCGGGACAATATAATGAAACTGTCCTTCAGTCACGTAGCGCTGAGACTTCTGACTGTAGGAAGCATGACGGTGACGAACCAGCTGGTGAGTAAGCGAACGTGAAACGCCTTCTACTGCGAAGGTAAAATTGACATGTTCGATTGGCGAAGCGTGTCCCATACTCATGAGCATATTCAGGAACTTCTCTACCTGATCATCCGTCAGATTATCCATGATTTCAGACGCCGGACTGTGTGAATAACACAATTTGGCTGCAGCTGAAACCAGCTTTTCCGGTTCCGGTGTATAGGCGATCAAATCTACATGCAGCTTTGCTTCCCTGTTTTCAGAATTATTTTCCATTTTTTCTCCTTGTCTCAGGCTGAAACTTCAGCTCAGGCTGAGTTTAATGTTTTTTATTTGCAGCCAGTTCGTGCTCCACGCTGCCAGATTAACAGTGAAAAAGACGATAAGCCACAAGCGGAATTATATCATAAGCACAGTGCTGTTCGTACCTCCTCTACTTTGAGAACCTTGTTGGATATTTAATAAACCATTTTGTCCTGTATGTATACATCTCCGGCTCTTGAATCCATCCTTTTTTCAGGGTATGTTACAGTTAGGAATTAAATGGAGGAGTATATGGACAACAATAAAACAACTTCCAGCGAGGTTCTTGCTGCAATTTTTGATACCAGTGAATTTAAAGAGTTTTCACACGATGCCAGACAGGAAGTCGCAGACCTGCTGGCTACCCGCAACTTT
>JBMNSG010000128.1:0-6731 GCA_050945075.1 Eubacteriaceae bacterium
CTTTCCTCGGAAAGAAAGTCTATCCGAAGGAAATGGACGGAACCGAAATCAACGCCTTCCTGCTGGCGACCTTTGACGGTAATTCAGATGATGAACTTGACCAGATCATTGAAAAAGCATCGGAAGGCGTTCTTGAAGCCGGCGCCATCGACGTACTCGTTGCCGATACACCGAAGCTGTTAAGCGATGCATGGTCTGTCCGCAGCGCCCTGCTCGAAGCTATTGAAGCAGATACCGATCTGCTTGACGAATGCGACGTTGTTGTTCCGATCAACAAGATTCCTGAATTCCTTAAGTACGCTAAATCGCTGGAATCCGAATTTGACTTCAAGGTCAAGAGCTTTGGCCATGCCGGAGACGGAAACCTGCACATCTATACCTGCAGCAATGAAGAAAACAAGATGGAAGAAGATGAATTCAAACGCCAGGCGGACGAATTCATGAAGAAAGTCTATGCCAAAGCTACTGAATTCGGCGGCCTGATCTCCGGCGAACACGGCATCGGCTGTGGGAAAATCCATTACCTCGAAGATTTTGCCGGCCCGGTCAATATGCGCCTGATGAAGGGCATCAAAGAAGTATTCGACCCGAATATGATCCTCAACCCCGGCAAAGTCTGCTACGATCTCTGATCTCCATATCAGAATCCTGTAACATCATCAACATGACGGACTGCACGTCCGCCTCTCCTATATCAAGCAAATCAGCCAGAAGTCCCGGTCAGTTTTTCCACCTGATCTGACCGGGATTTTCATTGTAAACCAATAAGAAAAGGAATCAAAATGCCCTATATTATCTCAGATGAAGCAAAAGACCTGCTCGCCGATGTTCATGATTTTTGTGAAAAAGAAGTAAAAGAACAGTGTAAAGAATACGACAAAAGCGGCGAATGGCCAAAGGAAATCTATGACAAAGCCATTGACATGCAGCTGCAGTCTCTGGAAATTCCGGAAGAATACGGCGGACCCGGACTGTCACGTGTTGACGTTGCCGCTCTGATTGAAGAAATGGCAATTGCCGATGCCGGTTTTGCCATGACTATTTCTGCAAGCGGACTGGGAACCAAACCGGTTCTGATCGCCGGCAATGAAGAACAGAAACAGAGAGTCTGCGATATTATTACAGAAGGCGGTTTCGGTGCTTTCGCCCTCACAGAACCAGGTGCAGGATCAGATGCCAGCGCAGGTACATCCACTGCCGTTCTCGACGGTGACGAATATGTCCTCAACGGCCGCAAATGCTTTATCACCAACGGTGCTGTTGCAGACTTCTACTGCATCACCGCTATGACAGACAAGAGCAAAGGCACCAAGGGAATTTCCATGTTCCTCGTTGAAAAAGGAACACCCGGCCTCTCCTCCGGTAATGAAGAAGACAAGCTCGGTATCCGTACCTCCAATACAACCGATGTCGTCATGGAAGACGTCCGCATTCCTAAAGAAAATCTTCTCGGCAAAGAAGGCCAGGGATTCAAGATTGCCATGCAGACACTGGATCAGGCACGTGCCTGGGTTGCCTGTGTTGCTACCGGTATCGCTCAGCGCGGTATTAACGAAGCCATTGCCTATGGTAAAGAACGTATCCAGTTCGGCAAACCGATTATCAAAAACGAAGCACTGCAGTTCAAGATCGCCGATATGGATATCAAAACCGAAACAGCCCGCCAGATGGTAGCCAATGCCCTGACACGCATGGATATGGGTCTTCCCTATGGCCGTGAAGCTGCTATCGCTAAATGCTATGCAGGCGATATCTCCATGGAAGTTGCTTCCGAAGCGATTCAGGTATTCGGCGGATACGGCTACAGCCGTGAATATCCGGTAGAAAAACTGCTGCGTGATGCCAAGATCTTCCAGATCTTCGAAGGAACCAACGAAATCCAGCGCATGGTTATCGCAAATCACACAATCGGAAGATAAATTACGGAAGGTTATTTATGAATATACTGCTTTGTATGAAACAGGTTCCGGACGACGCCGTTGAAGTTTCAATGGGCGCCGACGGTAAACCTGCAATTGATAAAATAGACAAGGTCGTCAATGCATTTGACACCTATGCGCTTGAAATGGCAGCCCGTTTCAAGGAAGAAGCCGGCGAAGGTGAAATCACTGTTCTCTGTGTCGGACCGGAAGAAGCAAAAAACAGCCTGAAAAACTGCCTGGCAGTCGGCGGAGACTTCGCTTATCTTGCCGGTGATGCTGCATTTGAAGGTTCGGATCCTGCCGGTGTGGCAGCTGTTCTGGCAGATGCCATTGCAAAGATCGAACAGGACAAAGGCATCAAATTTGACCTGATCTGCACCGGTAAAGAAGCAACTGACGCTGCTCTCGGCCAGACTGGTATATACCTGGCAGACAAGCTCGGTGCTGCTGTCATCACTAACATTATTGCCTTTGAAACAGGCAATGATGGAATTACAGCCAAACAGGAAACTGAAGAAGGATACAGAAAAGTCACAGCCCATACACCCGTCGTCCTGACGATCGCCAAGCCTGACTATGATCCCCGCTTCCCGAAAATCAAAGCCAAACTGGCTGCCCGCAAGAAACCGATTGAAGAACTGGGCGCTGATATCCTGACAAACAAAGACGAAGTCGGCCAGGAAAACGCAAAGGTTAAAACAATCCGTTTCTATGCCCCGCCAAAGAAAGACCAGGGTGTCAAGATTCAGGAAGAATCAGATGAAGAATCCGCACTCAAGGCTCTTGAAATGATGACTGCCGATAAGGTTCTATAGGAGGACGTAATGAATAAAAACGAAACAAAAGACGTTCTCGTCTATATTGAAACGGCTGATGGAAAACCCGTAAAGGTCAGCGAAGAAATTCTCTCCCCTGCCCGCACGATCGCCGCAGCAAAAGGCGCCAAAGTCATTGCTGCAGTCATCGGAGACAATCCTGCCGATGCTGCTGACCAGATCGCCCACGCCGGAGCTGATGAAGTTCTGGCTGTTGAAAGCCCTGATTTTAAAGACTACAACCTCGATCAGTATGCCGATGTCCTGGCACAGATCGCTGAAGAAATAAAACCGGATACCATCCTCTTCGGAGCTACCCAGGACGGCAAAGACCTTGCCCCCAAGGTTGCTTCCGCTCTGAAAACCGGCTGCGTTACTGATGCAGTCAATATCGCAGTTGCCGATGATGGAACCATCACCTGGACCATGCCGATGTACAGCGGAACCGTTCTCGATGATGTCGTAATCGAAGAAGCACGCCCCCAGATCGGCTCGATCCGTTCCGGCGCCTTCAAAAAACTAGATGAAGCACCGGAAGGAACTGTTACTAAAAAAGACGTAACTGTTTCGGATGATGCCATTAAAGCTGAAATCCTCGAATCCGTTAAGGAACTTGCCGAAACCGTCAATCTGGAAGAAGCAGAAATCATTGTTTCCGGCGGACGCGGTATGGGCAGCGTGGAAAACTTCCAGCAAGTCAAAGTACTGGCAGATCTGCTGGGCGGCGTCGTTGGGGCTACCCGTCCTGCCATTGAAGACGGCTGGATCCCGAGAAACCATCAGGTTGGCCAGTCCGGAAAGATCGTCTCCCCGAAGCTTTACATCGCCTGCGGAATCTCAGGTGCTACACAGCATCTTTCCGGCATCACCGGTTCTGACTACATTGTAGCCATCAACAAGGATGAAGACGCACCGATCTTCGAAGTCGCCAATGTCGGCATCGTCGGAGACGTCAACAAGGTTCTCCCTGTCATGATCGAAGAAATCACCAAGATCAAGGAACAGGCTTAATTTCGCCATACTTTCCTCCGGTTTCCTCCCGGAGAATGGTTAACGGATACCTCAGTATCCGATAGATTCTGGGAAGGCTTTATGCCTTCCCTTTTTAAATTGTTCCGGAAAGCCAGGGACAAACAACAGCAAAATATGAAGTAAAATAGGTATATATAAATCAGAACAGGAGGCGGAACAATGAACCATTACGTGGCATCAGACATTCACGGCGATTTAAGAGGATTTATGACCCTTTTATCACAGTGTCCCTATAATCCCGTTACAGACAGACTCTACCTCCTCGGAGACGTGATTGACTACGGAGAGGCCGGTACCGGTGTCCTGGAATACTGCGTCCGTCATCCGGAAATCACGCTGCTCAAAGGCAATCATGAATATTTCATGGAAGAAAGCCTCAAAGATCCTGACGGCGTGATTGCCCGCAACTGGCCGGCCTGGGGCGGAATCGAATCCATGGAAAGCCTGTCCTGGAACAGCAGGGACGGCTTTATCGAAATCCTGTCCGCTCTTCCCCTCACAAAAATGCTGACCATTAACAGCCGGCAGATCCTGCTTGCTCATAATGGATTTAATTCAAAAGCCCGACTCTTTTGCGATCACGCGCTGATTAATGCCCGGAAAACAATCGAAACCGATCTGTACAACAGAGACCATCAGTTCGACGCCTTCTGCAGCATCGACTTCTTCCTGAATTACAAAGAAAAGGAAGAAAAATATCCGTTCACCACGGAAATCATCCTGGGCCATGCACCTGTCCAGTATATTAGCGGTGACAATTCCATCTTTTTCGGCCCTAACTACACCGCTATCGACTGTGGCCGCTCCAAGGTAAAAAGCGGACGAATCGGTATGCTCAGACTGGAAGATATGGCAGAGTTTTACTATCCGAAATAAATATGATCTCTTAAAAGCTACTATAAATATGCTATTATATTTATAGTAGCTTTTATTTATCCCAATATGAAAAGGAATAATTCCATGAGAAGATCTGTTTTCCTGCCTGCCTTTGTTTTTCTGCTTTCGCTGCTGTTTGTGACCGGTTGTACCGATACATCAGCCAGAGTTTCGATAAACGCCCCCTCATATTCCCTGAATCAGGGCAGTTATGCCTCCGCACAAAAGGTCGCCATAAACGCACCCGAAGGCGATAATATCGTCGTCTATTACACGATCGACGGATCAGACCCGACTGATAAAAGCAGTAAATACGACGGAAATGCCATCAGCCTTGAAACAACAACAACTGTAAAAAGCATCGCCATCGATAAAAACGGAAATACAAGCGAAATCGCCACAGCCTCGTACAATATTGACAACAGCACCGCTGCGAATGACAGCACAACCACCGATACTTCCAATATCGATGAAGTCACCGGTTCGACAGATGAATTCATCGGCTCGACAGATGGATCATCTACAACCTCGACAGATCCAAATAAAACCTATACCTACATCGGCGATATCTCCGGAGTCTGGCGTAACGATGAATACGGATCAGAATTTTACCTTGACCCCAAAGGCGGTACCTATCAGTTCAAACACGGCACCGATACATCCTACGGAAATGCCGAATATGTTTATGGAGACGCCTATCACCCCCAGGTTGAACTGAATCTCACCACACTCGGCGGCAATATTCATTATTACGATCCGTTATTAATCCAGACCGGAGCCAAAGACGACGGTAAAATCTGGATAGGCGGCGCCGAATATTATTATGCAGGCAGCGGTCCGATTTTTTAAGCATTCAAAAAAACACCAATCGAGCAGCACCTCCCGCTTAACTAAACATCGTGAGGCAAAAGAGAAAAAGAGAAACGGTATAGCTTAACAGCTGTGCCGTTTTTTATTCCATACAGCGTGCAGTCATTCCAAAATTACGGAATTGTTTCTGCGTCTTAATCGTCGATCATACAAACCAGTTCCAAAGCATTATTCATTTCCCATCTATCAACATCAGTATCACCACAACTCTCAGATCAAAACCTCCAGACTATCCGCGAATGACAACAGGTAGAAGCCGAAAGAAAGAAATCCGGGAAAGCTTGCTTTCAGAGGATTTCTGATTGAGGGTTCTATCGCGGAACGCGACGAGTACAGCAAAGCTGTACGAGTCCTGTTGTCATTCACCTCCCATAAGCCACCAAAAGCTTGCTTTCAGAGGATTTCTGATTGAGGGTTCTATCGCGGAACGCGACGAGTACAGCGAAGCTGTACGAGTCCTGTTGTCCAACACTTACCCCGAGCCACTATAAACTTGTTTCCAGAGAGCCAGCTCGAATGGCTCCGTCCGCGGAACGCGACTGAGCGCAGCGTAAGCGGAGCGAAAGACCTGTTGTTCATCACTATGCCTGCGCCCAGGTACTGATGTTTCATCAACAGTGAAATTTCTTTACATAAAACACAGCAATACAAAATCCATATTCTCCATCAATCACGC
This sequence comes from Eubacteriaceae bacterium, assembly GCA_050945075.1. Taxonomy (GTDB): domain Bacteria; phylum Bacillota; class Clostridia; order Eubacteriales; family Eubacteriaceae; genus UBA7485. The sequence continues at coordinate 6,192 of JBMNSG010000128.1, forward strand.
AGAATTCACCTTCATTAGTTCTGTACATTCTTATATCATCGTTTTTGTTCCTTCTTAGTCGTAAAGATTCAACTTAATCATAAAAATCCAAAATACTTTTCGCCACAACTCTCAGATCAAAACCTCGGCCGACTATCCGTGATGAACAACAGGAAGGAGGCGAGCGAGAGGGCTCGCGGAAGCTTGCTTCCAGAGAGCCAGATCGTGAGGCTCCGTCCGCGGAACGCGACTGAGCGCAGCGCCAGCGGAGCGAAGGACCTGTTGTTCATCACCACACCCGCGCCCAGGCACCGAAATTTCACCCCCGGTGAAATTTCTACCTTTCCATAAAAGCACAGCAATGTCACAGACCACTTATCTCAATTAAGAATCAAGCCCACCATATACGCGCTATTCAGCCATCCCAGACCGGCAGGCGAAGACTGGTTTTTCAGGAAGGCGGAGCGGAAACCTGTTTCCGGCGACGGCTGACTGAAAACCAGGATTCAGGGAGGCGCGGCAAGCGCCTGCCTGCCGGTCCATCTTTAATCAAACTCCTGC
>JBMNSG010000129.1:0-6630 GCA_050945075.1 Eubacteriaceae bacterium
CTTATATATTCAATCGATTTTAACTTTTTTTCTAGTAAATATAAGTATTTTGCTATATTTAAAAACATATTATAATCAATAACTGTGTTGACAAGGTTTGCATGATCATTTTATACTCTGAGGCGTAGCCAGTTATCGCAAGGTGAGGTGAATGAAAACAATGAACCTGTTCGAATATCTGTCAGTGCAGACTTCCTGCAACAGGACCTGGTCAGAAGAATCCATGTATATCAGATTTACTGATTCTATTCTTGAAAAGGCAGTCAGAGAGGGAGCTACTGATATCCATATCGAACCGCTGGATGGCGGGGGATCAAAAATCCGTTATCGAATTCACGCAGATTTAAAAACGCAGATTATTATCGGCCGAAATATTGCGTCTAAATTTGCTGTGCGTTTGAAATGTCTTGCCGGAGTTGATTTGACCGACAGTAAAAGAGCTCAGGAAGGCAGCTTTAATTTCAAATGTGAAAACAGAGAAATCGGAGTCCGTTATTCTGCGCTTCCGACTTCTTCGGGACAAAACGTGGTTCTGCGTCTGTTTGACCCGGATACTTACACTATGGATCTGAAGAAACTCGGATTTACGGATCAGGATTACAATCTGTTTTCAGAGATGATGTGGAGAAAAAGCGGCTTGATCCTTATAGCAGGCGGAACGGGTTCCGGCAAGTCTACAACTTGTTTCAGTGCATTACAGGAAATAAACTCGGATGCACTGAGTCTGGTGAGCATTGAAGATCCAGTCGAGGTCAGACTTCCGTTTATGACTCAGTTTCAGACAGACAGTGCCTGCAGTTTCGATTATCTTCTCACAATGACACTAAGACAGGATCCTGATGTGATCTTTCTCGGTGAAATCAGAGACGAAAAAAGTGCTGCCGCTGCTGTCCGCGCCGGGAACACCGGTCATCTGGTTTTCAGTACTATTCACGCATCAAATTGCTTTACGGTTCCTGCAAGACTGAAAGAACTGGGCATCAAACCAGAGGTTCTTTCTGAAGTGTTACTGGGAACAGTTACACAGCGCCTTGTCAGAAATCTATGCCGCGATTGCAGAGAGCAGCGTCCCGGAATACCGGGAGATCTGCTGGCAGCGGATGGCTACTATGAAAGTCCGGGCTGCCGTTCATGCCGGCAGACCGGAATAACGGGTCAGCATGGGATTTTTGAAGTATTGCCGTATGACCGGGAACTGATTCAGATCGTTTTCGGAAAAACGAGCACCAGCAGTATTCGCCGTGAAGCAGAAAGCAGAGGCTGGAGATCGTTCGATTCAAAACTCGCCAGGGAGGTGGCTTGCGGAAATATTTCACTAAAAGAAGGCAGAAAGGTGCTGTATGGTGCCCTGGCTTGAAAGGGGAAAAATCTTCCCGACTGTCAGTTCAAAACGGTTTGCAGTTTTCTGCCTGCAGCTGCGAAGTCTTGTTAAGGCCGGAATTTCAGTTCCGGAGAGTCTTGAGGTTATGGCAGAGAGCAGGGAGTACTCAAAAGCATTTGTTTCAGACCTGCGCGAAGTCCGTCAACAGCTGTTGAACGGCATTGGTTTATCGGATTCCTTTTCTGCCTGTTCCAGATCTTTTCCCGATCTGTTCTGCGCGCTTATTTATTCGGCAGAGTATTCGGGCGACCTGGAGAGTGTTCTGGACGAATCGGCTGCGGTCTACGCGAATAAAGCCGAACAAAAGGACAGAGTAGTGTCACTAATGCTCTATCCCTGTATTGTACTGATCACAGCCTTTGCTGTTTTATCATTTCTCGTTCTTTATATTCTCCCGGTATTTGAAAACAGTTTTGCCGATTTTGGCATGGAAATGCCATTTCTGACTCGAGTGGTAACCGGGTCGGCGGGAATTCTTCTTTATCTGATCCCGCTGTTAACTGTGGCAGCTGTTGTACTATGTCTGTTAATCAAAGCAAGATGTAAAAGCGACAAGATTTTCGCAGAAAGAGTCGGACGGTTCTGTCTGCAGATTCCTGTAACTGGAAATCTTCAGTATTGCCAGGGGATTCAGATGATGGCCGGGATCCTGGAAGTCATGCTCCGAACCGGCATTTCACTCCCGCAGGCACTGGAAGTAGCAGCGGAAACCTCACGGAACAAATATCTGTCATCTGTATTTATCGATATTCAGCAAAAGCTGTATTTCGGGAAAAAGTTCTCGGAATCACTGAGTCAGACCGGGGTGTTCGAACCGGCTTTTCTGGGCATGATCAGGCTGGGCGAGTATACTGGAGATTTCGAGTTTGCGATGTCTTCCATCAAAGAATGGTATGCAGCCCGTTTAAATGAAAAGCTCGATAGTCTTGCCAGAGCTGCAGAACCGACAGTCATAGCTGTGCTTGGTGTTATTGTGGGCACTGTGATGCTGGCGCTGTTTCTCCCTATTTTACAGAATTATCAGAATTTTTCCGGGATGGTCAATTAGTTTTAAGGAATAGAAAGAATATTTCATGAATGGAAAAATTGACGAAGTCTCCTTTTCGAATGAGCTGGAAGAGTATGAACTCCTTGAGGAGACGTCAGAATCTGGATTTACGTTTACTGAACTGCTCATCAGCTGTGCCATTATGGTTGTTCTGGCAGCAGTCGCTGTACCTGTGTTTTCAAGTGTTATGGACAGTGTCAAGAATCAGGCGGATACTGCGACAGCAGCATCTATTCAGACTGCTTATGAAACAGCAGTCATTATGGATCCTGCGTTTACACTTGAATCATCGGCAGACTGCGCTGCCCTTGTAACGAAACTCCATAATGCCGGGTATTTAAAAGAAAGCACTTACACGCCGCAGAAGACGGGAAACAATTTTGTTTTTGACCAGAGTAAAGGAACAGTCACTGTTGCAGAGGTGCCGTAACCACAGTTTCTGAAAACACAACTGAATCATGCCTAAAAGAATAAGCAAAGAGATTCGTTTTGAAACACATCTTCACCGGAACGGCACCCCGGGATGGAATCAGGATGACGGTTATGCTTATTGTGAGATGCTGGTATCTCTGGCTGTTCTGATGGTGATAAGCGGAACCTCCGTTTTATCTCTTCAGGCCTGTTCAGATAGTCTGGCTGCTAAACAGTTTAAAGCAGATACCGATGCAGTACTGACCGTTGTCCTGGCTGAACGAATGCGCTTGATGTCGAGCACGCCCCGGGAAGATATACGGAGTCAGATCTATTTCGATCCCGATTCCATTGTTGTTTACGGACCGGATCGCGATGGCAGAGCTTCAGGAAAAACATGGAAGTTCGGAAACAGACTGAAGTTCACAGCAGCACTGGGTTCAGAATCCATGAATTACTTTGGATTTAATCTGAACGGCAGTATCACCAGAGCCGGATCGGTTACCATGGTTTCACAAAACGGAAAATTCAGACGGCGTCTTATTATTCAGCCAATCAATTCACTGATTTATCTAACAGAAATTGAGCAGTTCTGACATCTTATTCAATACAAAACAGGAAAAACAATGTTGAGGGAAATGTTTCTGAAGAGTTTTCGCCGCTTCGGTTTTTATTTCAGACCGGTTTTAAAAGCTGACGAGTCGGGAACGACCTATACAGAGCTTTTGATTGCTGCTGCGGTACTTATAATCGGTCTAACCACTTTGACAGTTCTGACATCGCAGCTGTTACAATCAATCAAAAACACAAATGAAATCAATGCTTCAGGACAGATCTCAGGATTTGTACTGGAGCTGTGTGGTGATGATACCCATAGTGCCGATGAAGTTGTGGCTTTGCTGACGGAACGTTTCCCCGGCTTTCGATTTGAATGTTCAGTCTTGAAGAAGGGACTTTATGAACTGCGTTACTGGAAACAGGATAAAACAGGAGATCGAAATGTTCAAATGTATAAAACGCTTTTTTACAAACCGTAACCCGGATTCTGAAGAAGGCTTTACTTTGACAGAACTCCTGCTGGCTTCAGCGGCTTCGGTTCTCCTGCTGAGCGTACTAGCATCATTTCTTTCCCCGCAGTTGAGAATTACCGAACTGACCAGAGATTATGAAGACATGCAGCGGCTGACTGAAATCCATGTTTACTTTCAGTCGCTGGCAGATATGACTGACAAAGTTGTGATCAAAGATGAAAAAATTTACTGGGATGATCTCGATAACAAGAGCAAAAATGAAGCGGCTACAAAACTGAACTGGTTTGAATCGAAAGGAAAAGCAGTTTACCGCTACATCTGCCAGGCAGATACACTGCAGGAAATCGGACAAGGAGGGACTCACACCCGGTTTTCTAATATCAGTGATTTCAGTTTGACTCCGGAAGGTAATGCCGGCATAAGACTTCATGCCTGTTCAGGCAGACGGGTGCTGGATACATTTATTATATTGGACAAGGAGATGGAATACAGATGAAGCAGGAGGAAGGCGCAGTTTTACCGGTTGTATTAATCGTGATCTGTGCTTTTCTTTTATTAAGTTCAATTATGATCTCACAAATTCCGGTTAATCAGAAATTAAGCGGGGTTTATCGTGAATATTTTACAGGAAGACTGACAGTTGCAGGCGCACTGGCAAAAGCAGAGGCGGATTTTACAGAAGATCCTGCCTGGGCAGGAACGGTTTCTTATGAGGCCAATGGAATTAAAGTGACCGGAAATGTTGCTGCACAGGCTGGAGAAGAAAGGCTTTTTACACTAACAGCGGATGGAACGCTTTATCACACGGAGTATTACGGCCGGTTCAGAATTATAAACGGTAAGGCAGCAGGACGACAGCTTATGCAGAAGCGCTTCCAGACCGAAGCCGGCGTTCTGCCGGACTGGTAGGACTTCTGTATTGCAAAAAGAACTCACAGACTTTCTGAAAGCGAAAAGACATCTGATTTGTACAGCTTAAACCGTCTCCCGGTGGGTTATAATAAAATATCTAACGACACTGGGAGCGACTAAAAAATGGAACTGAATCAATCAAAAATAAGCTTTTGTATTCCGCTGGTATCCGAAACAGTGGAAGACCTGAAGAAAGAAGCGGACACTGTTGTCAAGCAGCTGCCGGATTTTGCGGAATGGCGGGTAGACTATCTGGATCCGGAGCAGGATTTTGATCAGGCACTCGAGGTTATCAAAAACCTGAAAAAGAAACAGGTTGGCATTATTTTTACGATCAGGAGCGCCGCTGAAGGCGGAGCACGGGAAATCGCCGATGATCAGCGTCTGGCAATGATTAAACGGGCGATTGAAGCAGGCGGCTGCGATTATGTAGATATCGAAAAGATATCGGATCCCGGTTTTACCAGTGAAGTGACACAGCTTACACTGGCGAATCAGGTAGGGCTTATCCGTTCCTATCATAATTTCCAGGGAGTGCCGGCTCTTGAAAAGATAAAGGAAATACTGGACCGGTCCGTCATGCTCTGTGATGTTGCCAAAGCAGCTTATATGTGTCACAGTATTCCGGATTTTGTCAGACTCGAAGAAGCAGGGGCCTATTATGCGGAAAAACATGATAAACCTCTCATTCTGATTGGTATGGGAGAAGCTGGTGAAATCGGACGGATTATGCCGGAACTGCTTTCAAGCTGTCTGAGCTATGCAAAAGGCACACACGAAAGTGCACCGGGACAACTCTCACTGGACCAGATCCGGGCTGCAAGAGATATTCTGGGCATGGGCCGCTCCGGGAACGATAGTGCCGATGCCTGAAGTGGGAAACAAGGGAAGAATTCTATATCTGACAGGTAGTACCGGAACAGGGAAAAGTACCATAGGAAAACTGCTGGCCCGGAACCTGAATGCAGGATTTGCAGATACGGATACTCTGATAGAAAATAACGAGGGCCGCACAGTAATGGATATTTTCGCTGAAGACGGAGAAGCTGTCTTCAGGCAGATTGAAACCAATACGATTAAAGAACTTGCAGAACGTGGCCCGAAAGACAGGGTTCTGGTTGTTGCTACAGGAGGCGGACTGATTCTGGCGGAAGAAAACCGCAGACTGATGCGCCGTTCGGGAACAGTGATCTGGCTTAAAACGCCGGTCAGCGAGCTGGTCAGGAGACTGCAGGGCGATACAGCCAGGCCTCTGCTTCAGAATCAGGATCTGGAACAGAAACTGACGGCCATGCTTGAAGAACGGACGCAGTTTTATCAGGACTGCGATTTTTCAGTTGAAACGGGAACGCCGGAAATGACAGTCAGGCAGATACTGTCCGGCCTGGAATGTGAATCAGGCGCGGCTTCAGAAAAAATGATTGATTGTAAGGCCTGAAAAACGTATAATAATCAGGCGTGGTTCGTTGCGGATCATCATTAAAAAGATAATTACTGGAAGCATTGGTTCCTGAATGAAACGCGTTCAGAGAACGGATGCCGGTGTGGCGGAATTGGCAGACGCACATGACTCAAAATCATGCGGAGCGATCCGTGCCGGTTCGAGTCCGGCCACCGGTACCAGAATATTCAGCCCCGGAATTTTCCGGGGCTTTTTTTTATGCTCTTTGCCAGATTGAACTGATTATTCAGAATGTTTCGGTTATAATGAAATCAGAATGTTTTTTTATTAACAAGATCATCAGATCGTCAGCAAAAGATCGCCAAAATAGTAGAGGAATCCTACTTCAAGAGAAAATTTTGACAGTTGAAACATCTTCAATTGAAAATATTTTGCGCCTGAAGTA
>JBMNSG010000130.1:0-6566 GCA_050945075.1 Eubacteriaceae bacterium
CCGATTTCCTTATAGGCTTTTTTGACAGGCGACAGCATCAGCTTACCGTCTTTGCGGATCCCAGTTACCCGGACTTTTACTGTTTTCCCGTTGCGGATCTCGTCATTCATGTCCTCTTTGCGGATCATCCCGTTGTACTGATTGTCTACCGCCAGAAAAGCGCCGAAATCAGGATTAATCTGATAAACATAGCCTTCTGTCCATTCGCCCTTTTTCAGGTTTGAATCCGTTTTAAGCAGCGGGTAAACCTTCATGGTTGCCGCCAGGCGTCCTGACTTGTCTTCATAGAGGCTGACCAGATAATCACGCCCCTGCATGACCTTGACCGTCTGTTCCGAATAGGGCAGCAGCAGATCTTTATCCAGCCCCCAGTCCAGGAAGGCGCCGATACCGGTAACAGATTTAACTTTAAGCGGTGCAAAACCGCCAAGCTCGATTTTCGGATGTTTTAATGTGGCTGTAGGCCGGTCTTCTGAATCCTTATAGAGAAATACGTTCAGTTCGTCGCCGGGTTCGATTTTACGGCCGGCGCGTCTGATTTCTGCCTGCGGCAGCAGGATGCTGTTGTTGTCTTCGGGATTTTCCTTTAAAAAGGCCCCGTGGTCCGTCATATGATCGACCGTCATGGTCTGTTCTGTTCCAAGCTTCATCTTTCACCTCTTGTGAATCGGTATTTTTATACTATATATCCTGTGTAATCGCAGACATCGCATATTACAAAAAAAGGGACAGCGTCCCCGTTTTTTTGATCCCTGCGTAAAGCCTGTCGCAGTATCTATTTAATCGTTTTGAGTTCTTTGCGGTCTTCTTCGATGGTATCGTTGATGGCCTTGAGCTGTACCTGCAGCTTGTAAAGAATCTTATCCGAGTAGTGCTGTGTTCCAACCCGGATATCCTTGGCTGAATTCTGTGCATTTTCGAGAATCCGTTCCGCCTGTTCTGTGGCATTGCGGGTGATCTCGTTGGTGTTGATCATTTCCTCCAGACGTTTGGTCGCTTCGCTGCGGATTCTGTCCGCATCATTCTGGGCTTCTACAAGAATCGCGTTCTTTTTTGACAGCACTTCCTGTGCCTGAACCAGTTCATCCGGCAGAGCTTCCCGGATATCATCGAGGATATCCAGTGCTTCTTCAGGATTAATCAGAGCTTTGGACGAAAACGGAAGCGTACTTCCGTTTTCGACGATTTTCTGCATTTCATCTATCAGTTCAAGTACCTTCAAATTGCATTCCTCCTCAGCTCAACAATCCGGTTCAGTACTGCCGGCGGAACGTATGGTGAAATATCTGCACCATAGGAAATCAGTTCCCGGACTGCGCTTGAGCTTACCCAGACCTGATCAGGTTCTGCGGCCAGATACATGGTTTCACATTCCGGATACAGCTGTTTGTTAAAACGGTCCATATCCAGTTCGTACAGAAAATCCGCCGAATTACGAATCCCCTTGATGATGTAATGGAGATCGTTGGCCCGCAGAAAATCTGTAAGCAGACCTCTGCTGGTGCAGCATTCGACATTTTCCATATCCCTGATGGCCTCGCCTACCAGTTCACGGCGTTCATTATATGTAAAGAGTCCTTTTTTCTCGACATTCTTCATGATGACGATGACAACTTTATCAAACAGCTGTGATGCACGTCTGATAATATCCAGATGCCCTGTTGTGATCGGATCGAATGATCCCGGATAAACGACTGTTTTCATTATTCTCTCCCGCGAAATATACTGATTACGGTTTTGCCGTAGGTTTTTTCTCTGATCTTTACAAAATCAGAGACTTCTGAAGGTATTATATCAGATTTATCGTGCTCCAACACGATTACTCCCTCTCCGGAGAGCAGACCAAGATGCGATATGGTTTCAAAAAGCGCCAGTGAAGCCGGAACGTCTTTGTATGGCGGATCCATGAAAATAATGTCACTTACCACCTGTTCATCCGCCAGCTGCGCCAGCGCGCGCTGTGCCGGTATTGTACTCACCCGGGCCTTTTTATCATACCCTGTTTTTTTCAAATTCTCTTTAACAAGATCGATACTGCGCCGGTCACGGTCAAAAAACCGGACATCTTCTGCGCCCCGGCTCAGCGCTTCGATTCCCATTCCGCCTGTTCCGGCAAACAGGTCGATAAAAACGCTGTAATCCGGTACAAGACTGGCCAGACTGGAGAAAACAGCGCCTTTAACCTTATCTGATGTGGGGCGGATTTTGTCGCCGCTGAAACCGGCAAGTCTGATTCCGCCTTTTTCTCCTCCGATAACTCTCATCCTGCTCCTTCATATTGTGTTCTGTTGTTCCCGGATCCGGAACTCTGTAATCCGGGAACCTGATCCGTTTGTAAACCCTGTTTACGTCATGCTGATTTCACGGCTTTTTTCATCAAATTCCGCCAGCATCCGGTCTTTCAGGATCATGTCCTCCTGTTTTCCGGATTCGTAAACCTCCGCTGCGGCCTGAGTGCACTGGCCAAACAATTCCGGCTCCGCCATCGGGTCCAGCAGCTTCAAACCACCGAAGCCATGCTGTCTGAAACCGAAATACTCACCTGGTCCGCGCAGCTTGTAGTCTGCCAGAGCGATTTTCTGGCCATCCGTGCTGTTTACGATAATCTTCATCCGTTCGATGGTTGTCTCGTTCAGATTATCGGAAACCAGAAAGCAGTAGCTCTGAATTCCTGAGCGGCCGGCACGTCCCCGCAGCTGATGCAGCTGTGCCAGTCCGAAACGGTCGGCACTCATCACCAGAATCGCGGTTACGTTGGGAACATCGACACCGACTTCAATGATACTGGTGGCAACCAGGACATCTGTTTTTCCATCAGCAAAACGCCGGATCGTTTTTTCCTTCTGCTCCGGTTTCTGTTTTGAATGCAGTGCTTCCGTTTTAAAGCGTCCATCTGCGTATTTTCTGATGTTTTTGCAAACCCGCTCGACATCAGCCACATCCGGCAGACCTTCTGATTCCTCAATAAAGGGACACACAACAAACGCCTGATGCCCGGAACGGATCTGCTTTTCGATAAATCCCAGAATCTTTGGCATAGCTTTGGTCGTGTAAAAATAGGTTTTGATTTTTTTCCGTCCTGCCGGAAGTTCATCAATGACCGAAAGATCCAAATCTCCATAAAGGGTCAGAGCCGTCGAACGCGGAATGGGTGTAGCGCTCATAACCAGTGTATGGCAGCCGCCTTTACTGGTAAGCTGGCCGCGCTGTCGTACACCGAAACGGTGCTGTTCATCAGTGATCACCAGTCCCGGATTATAGTATTCGGTATTATCCTGAATCAGTGCGTGTGTCCCGATCACAACCTGGATCTCACCGGATTGAAGCTGTTCCCTGATGTTCCGGGCCTGTGCCGGTTTCAGGCTCCCGGTAAGCAGCGCTGTTTTGATCCCGTAAGGCTCGAGCATCTGCGAAAAATTCCGGGCATGCTGTTCTGCCAGGATTTCCGTAGGAGCCATATAAGCCGTCTGATAGCCGGATACAGCCATGATATAGGCACAGACAATGGCAATAACTGTCTTGCCGCTGCCTACATCCCCCTGAAGCATGCGGTTCATGGCCCGGTCTCCGCCCAGATCCGCAAATATTTCGTTCAATACCCTGTGCTGGGAACCTGTGAGCTCGTAGGGAAGATTGCGGATAAAAGCCCTGGCCGGCGTAAAATCGCGGATTACCGCTCTGGTCCCCGACCCGGATTCACGGATATCAAGAATGCCGAGTGCAATCCTCAGTCCCTCTTCAAATTTAAGCCGTCTCCTGGCGTCCTGAAGCTGCTCATGAGAGTCAGGCATATGAATACCATGTACAGTATCCAGATAGCCTGTCAGGCCGTAATCACGCCGCAGGTGTTCCGGCAGCGGTTCACCTGGACCGCCGAATTGATTATGGTCAATGCCGGTCACTTCAAAGGTTTCGAAAGCCTGACGGATCATGGAAACAAGTGTTGCCTGGCCAATACCCTCCAGCTTCGGGTAAACGGGCGTAATACGCATGAATGTCTTCCGCTTGTCCAGCGGGGCAAATTTAGGCTGATACATCCGGAAACATTCTTTGTCTTTCTTCGTGATTTTACCGAAAAAAAGAAAGGTTTCCCCGGCACTGAAGCTGCCGCCCAGATAAGGCTGGTTAAACCAGACAATCTCCCCTTTTATCCCCTGAACCGGATCAGAGCCGTTCTCCTTTTTCCAGATTACAGGCAAAACAAAAAGGGACATACCGCGCCGGATACGGCGCACTGTCCCCTTCGCTGTTACGGTCGCCTGCAGGGTGACAGGAGTCTCCGGAACCGGCAGCTCAAATCCGCCGGTCACGGTTCTGTCTTCGTATCTTGACGGTAAAAGGCCCAGCAGTTCTCCGACAGTACGGATCCCCGATTCTTCAAGCTTCTGTGCCCGGACTTTTCCGACTCCCTTTAATTCTGTAACAGGCGTTTCCGGTTTCATTTTATTCGACTGAAATGATGTAATAATAAAGAGGCTGTCCGCCGAAGCTGACTTCAAAATCACAATCGGAGAACTTTTCTTCCAGTTTTTCCGACAGTTTTTTTGCGTCTTCTTCACTGACATCATTTCCGTAATACAACGAAATCAGTTCGGAATTTTCATCAACCATTTTATCCAGAAGCTCTGCAGCAACCTTATCGATATCTCTGCCCTTGGCAACAATTTCGCCGCCGGTGAGCCCGATAATATTGTTCTTGGCAATCTTGAGCCCGTTAATCTTGGTATCGCGGACTGCGTAGGTGATTTCGCCGGTTTTGACTTCTGTAATCGCTTCGTTCATCTGCTGCAGATTTTCTTCCCATGTAGCTTCAGGATCGAAAACCAGCATGGCAGCAATACACTGCGGAATGGTCCGGGTAGGCACCACATGGATGCTGCGTTCAGAGATCGCTTCTGCCTGATTGGCGGCCAGAATAATATTGCCGTTATTCGGGAAGAGGAAAATATGTTCCGCATTGATCTTGTCAATATCTTCCAGGAAATCCTGTGTACTCGGATTCATGGTCTGTCCGCCGGTGATGATTTCAGTGATTCCCAGGTCCTTCAGGATATCAGTCAGTCCCGGTCCCGGTGACACGGCTACAAAACCGTAAGGCTTGGGCGGCTGGGCAGCTGCTTTCGCCTTTTCTTCTTCCGCACTCTTGGTCGTTCCCAGCATTTCACGCATATTGTCGATCTTCATGCGTGTAAGCGGTCCGTAGGTCAGGCCCTTTTCAAAAGCCTTGCCCGGATGATCTGTATGTACGTGAACCTTGACGATATCATCGTCTTTGATAACCAGGGTGCAGTCGCCGATGGAATTCAGATATTCACGCAGTTCATTGTCGTCCGCATCCTGGGCATCCTTGATGATAAACTCTGTGCAGTATCCGAAGGTAATATCCTCCGGCTTCATTCCGGAATCGTCTACCAGTTTATCCTTGGCCGTTTCCAGTACGACTTCTGCGCCCAGATCCTGATTGGTCAGGCCCTTATAAGCCCCTTCCAGAATAAACATGAGCCCCTGTCCGCCGGAATCGACCACGCCGGCTTCCTTGAGTACAGGCAGCAGTTCCGGTGTTTCCTGCAGAGCCTTGTTTCCAGCTTTGAGGACATCATTGAGGAATACTTCTGTATCGGTATATTTATCCGCGTTTTCCGCAGCAAATTCGCCCATTTTACGGGCTACGGTCAGAATCGTACCTTCTGTAGGCTTCATAACAGCCTTGTAGGCTGCATCCGAAGCAGACTTGAAGGCATCTGCCATGTCTGCGATTTCCAGCTTTTCCTTGCCCTTCATGCTGGCGGCAAAGCCTCTCAGCAGCTGGGAAAGAATAACACCGGAGTTTCCGCGTGCACCGATGAGAGCGCCCGAAGAAGCAGTCTTGGCAACACCATGGAGCGTATCGTGGTCGAGTTTGTTCATTTCAGCCACTGCATTTTTGAATGTCAGCGACATATTGGTTCCAGTATCTCCGTCAGGAACCGGAAAAACATTGAGCTCATCGACTGTTTTCTTGTTGAGTTCGAGATTTTTGGCTCCGAACTCAAACATTTTTTTGAGCTCTTTACCGTCTATTGTCTGATTTCCCATTATTCACCTACATTCTGATGCTGACGACATTAATGCTGATTCGTCTGACTTTAATACCTGTCTGTTTTTCAACGTTGTATTTGACAGCATCGATAATATTTTCGGCAACAACAGAAATCTTTATCGCCTGTTCCAGTATGACGAATACATCGATGATGGCTTCGCCTTTATCATTAAAACGTACTTTGACGCCCTTACTGACTTGTTTGCCGGACAAAATTTCAATCAGTCCGTCTTTTCCCCGCTGATGGGCCATACCGACCACACCGTAGCAGGTCATAGCCGCGTAGCCGGCTATATCGGCAATTGCTTTCTCAGAAATCTCGATATAACCCAGTTCGTTCTCGATTTTCATTCTTGGCTCCTTTTTTTGCTAATCATATTCTACAATAAGACGAGTCTGTTTTCAAAATTTTCTATTGCCTGTTATTTTTGTCATGTGGTATAATAATTCCTGTTTAAGTTGTAAATTTAAAAAGGAGGTGTTTCAA
>JBMNSG010000131.1:0-6418 GCA_050945075.1 Eubacteriaceae bacterium
TAAAAAGAAATACAGCTATACGGACGATGCTGTGATCATGAACCAGATTCAAAAGGTGGAAGATCATTTTGACGGAAACGGCAGAGTGCTCATCCGCCCGTCGGGAACGGAACCGCTGGTCCGGGTTATGATCGAGGGTGAAAACCAGGAAGAACTGGAAAAAATCGCCGGTGATCTCGGTACGCTTATCGAACAGCGCCTGTCTGACTGAGCAGTGTGATTACAGGATATTTCCTGATATGAAAAGGTATTTCACGACGATTTTGTATCAATTGTAAATAAAATACCGCTTTTAATCTTATTATATTTCTTAAACCGGGCTTAAATTATGTTTCGATTTGAAAATTTACAACGAAGTCTGTAACATTTCTGTGGTATAATACATACCATTCAGAAACAGATATTCAGAAAATTTTCGAAAGGAATGAAATGGCTCGGTTTTTTTATTCTGTTTATCGTGATGAAGAGCGCCAGAACTCTATGAGCCTGTAAAGAGTTGACGAGGACAGGGTTAATCGAAAATTCGGCGGGTGCCCTGATTGAAAACCAACAAAGTCCGGAAGTAATTTCGGAAACAAAGAGGTTTTCCCAATTTATAGAAACACGAGGTTTTATTTATGTGCGGAATTGTTGGATATATCGGAGATAAACAGGCTCAGAGTATATTAACGGAAGGGCTTTCCAAGCTCGAATACAGAGGCTATGATTCTGCAGGAATTGCAGTTGCAGATACCTGCGGAAATATTCATGTTGCCAAAAAACAAGGACGGTTGAAAAATCTGGAAGCAGTTCTGGATCAGCATCCGCTTGAAGGAACATCAGGAATCGGCCATACACGGTGGGCCACCCACGGCGAACCTTCGGATCTGAATGCGCATCCCCATCTGAGCTCGGATGGCAGAATCGCAGTCGTTCATAACGGCATCATCGAAAACTATATCCCGCTCAAAGAACGGCTTACAGCCCAGGGACACCGTTTTATTTCGGATACAGATACCGAAGTTATCGCCCATCTGATCAGCGAAAATTATGACGGAGATCTGCTTAAAGCGGTACAGAAGTCAGCAGATGAGCTGGAAGGTTCATATTCAATCGGCGTTTTATGCCAGGACGAACCCGACAAGCTTATCGCCATCAGAAAGAACAGCCCGCTTATTGTCGGTCTCGGAGACGGCGAAAACTTTATCGCTTCAGATATTCCGGCGATCCTGAAGCATACGCGTAAGATCTATCTGCTGGACAACGACGAAATTGCCGTTCTGACCAGAGACGCTATCAAAGTCTATGATGAAGACGGTGAAGAAGTCGGCAAGCAGGTTCTGAATGTAGACTGGGATCCGGGAGACGCGGAAAAGGGCGGCTACGACCATTTCATGCTCAAGGAAATCCATGAACAGCCCCAGGCGATCCGCAACACCCTGACCGGCCGTGTGCTTCCTGAAGGCATCCGTCTGGATGATGTTGTGCTTGACGAAGAAGCGCTGAACAACATTGATCATATTCAGATAGTCGCCTGCGGAACCGCCTATCACGCCGGGTTGATCGGGAAAGCTTATATTGAAAAATATGCGAGAATTCCTGTCGAAATTGAAGCGGCTTCAGAATATCGCTATAAGGACCCGATTGTAACAGACCATACGCTGCTTATCGTACTCAGCCAGTCCGGTGAAACAGCCGATACTCTGGCCGCTATTGATATTGCAAAAGCAAACGGTGCCCGGGTACTGGCCATCACCAATGTGGTTGGCTCCTCGGTAGCCCGTGAAGCAGATGATATTCTCTACACCAATGCCGGTCCGGAAATTGCTGTTGCTTCCACCAAGGCTTATGTCACCCAGGTAGCCTGCATGCTCCTGATCGCGCTGTATATGGGCCGTCTCAATGGCCGTGTTTCAGAAGAAGAAATGAAGAAAACACTCGAATCTCTTCAGGAAACACCGGAACTCGTGGAAAAGGCTCTGGAATCTGCAGATCAGATCAAGGCCTTTGCACTGGAACACTTCAGCAAAGACGACATGTACCTGATCGGACGCGGACTCGACTATACGACCTGTATGGAAGGATCGCTTAAAATCAAGGAAGTTTCCTACTGCCATTCGGAAGCATTCGCCGCCGGCGAACTCAAGCACGGACCGATTGCCCTGATCGACAAGGGGACCGTGGTTCTGGCTGTCTGCACCCAGGAAAACACCTTTGAAAAGATTCTGAGCAATATCAAGGAAGTCAAAGCGCGCGGCGCCCATGTCCTTGCCATCGCCCAGGAAAATCATCCGGAAATCGTCTCTGAAGTTGACCAGGCTTTCCTGATCCCGAAAATGGACGATGCCACATCACCGATTCCGGCAGTTGTTTACCTGCAGCTGTTTGCCTATTACCTGGCTGTTGCCCGCGGATGCGATGTCGACAAGCCAAAGAATCTGGCAAAATCTGTTACGGTAGAATAAAATATCGGGTATAATAGAAAAACAGATGTTCGTGACCATCCATCTCTAAAAAACTATGGAAATTCGCAGAAATGCTTTTATGAAACATTTCACCGGGTACTTTCGAGTACTTATATTGCGTAATCTTTCAGGACGGTCAGAGACCGTCCTTTTTTAATGTTGTTCTTCAGGCAGGAATACAAAAAGAAACAAACAACTGAAGAACCGGAACAGAACCGGATTCATTGAAGAATCCGCTGGAGAATGGAAATGACAGAACAGACAACAAACAAACCCCGTAAAGTAATCATTGACTGTGATCCCGGCATTGATGACGCGCTGGCCCTGCTGCTGGCACTGAACTCACCGGAACTGGAAGTACTGGGCATCACCGTTACCGCCGGCAACACAACCCTTGAAAAAGCTGCAGAAAATGCCGCAAAGATTGTGGAACTCGCCGGAAGGACTGACGTTCCGATTTACAAGGGATCTTCAAAACCGCTGAAGATTGAAGCCAGGAACGCGGAAGACACCCATGGTTCTGACGGTCTCGGAGACATTAACCTGCCCGCATCGAAGATCACCATCCATGACGATGCCGTCGACTATCTGCTGAGAACGCTCAGCGACAATCCAGAGAATGATATTTCGGTTATCGCACTGGGCCCGCTCACCAATCTGGCTCATGCCCTGGCAGAAGCGCCCGATACGCTGCGGAAGATGAAGGATCTGACGATTATGGGCGGCGCTTACAAGAGCCATGGCAATTGCTCACCAGTCGCGGAATTCAACGTCTGGTTCGATCCCGATGCCGCCGCGGCAGTATTCGAAAATCTCAAACGGCCGATCACCATGACCGGCCTTGACGTCACGCGTCAGGTCGTCATGACTCCCAATCATCTGCAGCTGATCCGGAATTTTGACAATCCGCTCGGTGACATCATCTACCGGATGATGCAGTTTTACCAGGATTTTCACTGGCAGGCAGAACGCACCCTGGGATGTGTTGTTAACGATCCGCTCGCTGTCGCCGAATTTATCCGTCCCGAACTCTGTGAAGGAGAAGACCTCTACATGAAGGTAATCACTGGCGGTGAAGCAGAAGGGATGACGATGGGGGACAGTCAGGGAATTCTCGGACATGAACCCAACGTCCATGTGCTCACCGGAGTTGATTCCGGCGCCTTCATGCGCTTCCTGCTCACCCGGCTGTTCCCGGATGATGCAGTCGATATTGACAGGATTCTCGATAATCCGGTTTACGGAAGTTATCCGGGACTCAGCAGGCAGGACAAGAACCAAGCCGAAAAAACAGAAGATTAAAAAATTCAAAAGAATACAGAAACAGAGTACAGAAACAGAGTACAGGAACAGAGTACAGGAACAGAGTATAGGAACCAGAAGTACAAAAGAATGAATTGAAGGGACATTATAAAGGAAGATGCAAAATACAAAATCAACAACACGAATCCTGACTTTCTGCGCCATCTGCGCAGCAGTCAATTTTGTCGGAGGACTGACCGCACTGACGCTCAGGCTTCCGGTTTATCTTGATTCCATTGGAACCATTCTAGCAGCCATCGTGCTGGGCCCTTTTTACGTTATGCTCACTGGACTTGCCACCTCGATCATAAACGCCGCGCTGTTTGATCCGATTTCGATCTGGTTTACACCCGTTCAGCTGCTGGTCGCGCTGTTCACCGGGCTGATGTTCAAAGATCACCGTTTCCATGGATTCCGATCCGTTCTTTCCATCATCCTGATTACTGTATGCGGCTCAATGCTTTCCGCAGCCATCGCCGGATATGTCTTTGACGGCGTTACATCATCCGGATCCAGCCTGATTGTCGCTTTCCTGAAAAACAGCGGCATGAATGTGATTACAGCTGTATTCTCAACACAGATCATCACCGATCTCGCCGACCGCGCCATCAGCTTCGGACTGTCATTCGCCGCTATTAAAGCAATGCCTAAAACGTATCTGCTTGCACTTGAATCATCCGCAAAGAAGAGAAAATGGCTGCATGAAAATTCCGAAAACAGTCTCAACTAAACCTTTGGTTTCCCCTTTATACTAAGTCTTGTACAAATACAGCCGAAGTATTTGTGCTTTCTTCATCATTTGAGTCTGGCCCCATCAGCCAGGCCCACCCTTTAAATAATTCCCTTGAAGGCCCGCAAAACGGGCTTTTTTGATGCCTGAAATCTGACGAAAGCAGGATAGCAGCAGGAAGCAGGGGACAAGAATTCAATGTGCTGCAGGAAGCTGCCCCGGGATCCTGAGAAAATTGCAGAAGGATAATCTGACAGTATTCAGAGAGTGTCAAGGACCGATTGGGATTGACCGAAACTATTTTATGGAGAACTGAAAAGATTCGAAAATAATGGATGCAGAATAGCACATCAGAAATAAAAACGATCGATGGTGAAAGCTGGAATGAGATGGGTGATTTGAGATGGGTGATTTGAGATGGGTGATTTGAGATGGGTGATTTGAGATGAGCTTGTTAATATAATAACGAATAGAGGGGAATTCATTCAATAAAGGCTGCGTTTCAGGAACAGGTCTATAATAACTGATATAAAGATTCAGCCGGTTACGGAATTTTGACAGTTCCGTTGAGTGATGCAGAAAATATGGAGGAAGCGATGTTATTTAAACTCAATGTCTGGGATATCCAGAATTTCCTGAAAGCCGTAAACGGCTGTGACGCTCCGGTTTATCTCGTTGACGCCAAAGGCCGTTATACCAATATCAAAGGCAATAAAAATTTACAGAAAGCACTTCAGAATATTTATAGAAAGAAATACAATACCCAGAAGAAAATGTGGATTGACCTGGACATCAAGAATCCGTCAAGCTATATGGATTTTATCTATCGGTACGGCGGTTATCTGAGTTAAAGAAAATGAAGCGAACCTACGTTGGATAACAGCCCGTTGTCAGAGGAACTTAGAGGTATAACGACAAGGACTCAAAAATTAAAACGTCTTAGAATCGATTTATGAGCGATGAATATTCCGAAGAAAATTCAGGGAAGATACCGATTTTGAGATAAGAACAGATGCTGCTTGAAAAAGAACCAGGCAGCATTTTTTAGTTGAGCAATTTGAAAGAAGTCACCAGAAATCACCCCCAGAATTTCTTCAATTATTAAATGTCGCATAACACGGATTATGCGACATTACTAACAGGTAAATAAAACAATAGGTTCAGGCTGAGAAAAACTTGTTTTTCGATGCCCTGGCCTATTGGTTTATTTACCGCAGTACGCGACGAGGACAGCTTCGCTGTCCGAGTGCGTGCTGCGGGCCCGGCTGTAAGCCGGGACCTGTTAGGAATCATATGGCACTAAATATCTGAGTATCTTACCGCGATCCTGGCGCAGCCAGGAATCTGTTGTTCTGACAGCTTCGCTGTCCGAGTGCGACTGCGGCCCGGCTGGAAGCCGGGACCTGTTAGTAATCACATGGCACTAATTACTTGAGTGCGTAACCGCGATCCTGGCGCAGCCAGGAATCTGTTACTGTCTGAGTGCGACTGCGGCCCGGCTGGAAGCCGGGACCTGTTAGGAATCATATGGCACTCATTGTCTGAGTGTATTAAAGCGATTCTGGCGCAGCCAGAAATCTGTTGTTCTGACAGCTTCGCTGTCCGAGTGCGTTGTTAGCTATACTTATAACATCATTTTTTGAAATATACCCATGATTGTCTTTTGAGAATGGATTATTTATTGACAAATTGTACATTTTCAATATGGGTTTGGTGTCGAATAATCAAATATTGACAATTTAAAGTACCAATATCTCTGAACATAATTAAGATCGGTTTATTTATTATAAAGTCATTAAAAATTATACTAATTTTACCTATTTCATATAGATTGTATTTAGTCTGTTTACTTTCATATACATTAGGATCATTATATTGATATGCTGTTATTTTTACTATTTTATTTAAATGACCTATTTTTATTTCGAGTTTCGGATGCACT
>JBMNSG010000132.1:0-6349 GCA_050945075.1 Eubacteriaceae bacterium
CAGGACCTGCGGCACCTGTTCCGGATCCGGCGGCCGGTTTTCAGACAGCAGCTCTCGTATCTGTTTACGATCTGCTTTTTTACCCGTTAAACAATCCGGACACCGGTTCAGATTCTCTTCAGAGAGAACCGCACCCGCCAGTTCTGCCCCGATTACATGAATCATCAGTGTAGTCCCCAGAGGAATCCCGGGATCATGCGGTTTTCTGATCCGGTAGGGTTTTCTGGCAGCGCCATCCGTTTCTGCCAGCAGCGCTGCTTTGCCGCGCAGCAGATGCGCCAGCTCCGAAAGCGTCCGTTCGGAAACAGCTGTTGCTTTGCCATTTCCGATTCCGCCTGCAAGATAAGTACTGCCGGAAACATGCCTGAGAAAATAATCTGCAAAGGCCCGGGAGTCTGCCACCGGTGAAAAAAACATGTTCTCCTGATCTTCAGGTATCATCATCTTTGCTGTCGTACTTACGAGTGACCGCTGTCCGTTCAGTGATAGCTGCTTTTGTAAACAAAAAAGGAGGCTGGTTTTACCCCCGCCTCCTGAGATGCAAACAAAATCCCGGTCTGTGACTCCGAGGGCCCGTATAAAATTAGTTGTCGAGTCCCTGTTCATGATTTTTCTTGATATTCCCCAGATATCTGTAAACTGTCGATACGGATACACCCAGTATTTCAGCGACATGCCAGACAGCGCCTTTGACCATAAATGTACCCATATCCTCCAGCCTTTTGACCAGATCGATTTTCTGTTCCTTTGATAGTTTGGAAAGATCGTTTTCTCCATCCGGATAAATGTTTCTGATATTATTGCGGACAAGATCGTTTACATCAATATTGAAATTCTCTTTGACCGGAATCGATGTTTCTTCGACGTTTCCGGCTGATATCAATGAGTCCAGCACCCTGCGCGCGTCCATCAATTTGCGGCAATCCAGATTCAGGCAGAGCATGCCTATGAGACTGCCGTCATCGTCCTTGATATAATAAGTAGCGGATCGCAGTTCGTGTCCGGCAATAGAAGCTCCTTTATAATTCGCCTGATAATCCTTATCTTTATAAGAACCGCTTCGCATCAAATCCAGCGCATAATCGGTAAGCGGAGCACCCACTCTTCTCCCGCTGATGTAACCATTCCGGATCGCTACAACAGACTGATGCCAGTCAGTCATGTTATGCAGGACAACCTCGGTATTCTCACCGAGAAAGTCAGCCAGAAAATCCACCAGATGAACATACGGCTTCAGTTTCTCCGGTACTGTCATCAAAAATAACCTCCTGTCACGAATCTATTCTGAGAATATTATCGCAGACGGGAGGCTGTTTTGCAATAAATTATTATTACAAGTGAAATTACCGTTCTTATTCTATTAAATGAACAGCAGTATTATTTCTTACTGCTTCCAAATTCCTGGATTTCATCGGCTTCAACGAGATCGCCGTTATCTTCTTCAAATGCAGCTTCTTCCGATTCGTCCTTCGGAAGAATTAAATTCAGAAGAATAGCTACGAGTGTAGAAACAACAACCGGTGAACCACCGAAAACCATCTGAACCCACTGCGGGAACATTTCCAGGCAGGCCGGAACCTGAGAGATACCGACACCCAGCGCCACAGACAGACCAACGATATTGGTTGTTCTGACCGTCAGCTTGTTCTGTGCGATCAGACGCATACCGGACATGGTGATAACTGCAAAAACAGAAACTGTAGCTCCACCGAGTACACAGCTCGGAATTGATCTGAAAATAGCAGCAAATTTCGGAATAAATCCGGCAACAGCGATGACTGCACCTGCCAGTGCAAAAACTTTTCTGTTGATGACCTTATTGGTTGATACGATTCCGACATTCTGTGAATAAGTTGCAGTCGGAAGACCACCGAAAATACTCCCGATCATGGATCCGAGACCGTTGGCGACAATACCACCGGACAGCTCCTTCATAGTCGGTTCCCTGTCCATGCCGCCAAGTGTGGTAGCAGAAAGATCGCCGATAGCCTGAACGGAATTGACAATATAGAGAATCGCCATGGTCACAATAGCCGCAGGCTGGAATTCATAGCCAAAATGGAACAGCGGCGGAATCATTACCCAGCCGGCATCAGCAATCGGTGAAAAATCGACCAGTCCGAAGAATAATGCGACGATATATCCAACGATGATCCCGAATAAAATTGATGCCAGCTTCCAGATTCCCTTGGTGAAGTTATTCAGGAAGACAACAACGACGAGAACCAGAATCGCAATGGCCCAGTTTAGCGGATCTCCGTACATCGGTGAGCTGGTACCGCCTGCCATATAATTGATAGCTGTCGGATACAGAGAAAGCCCGATCGTAAAAACAACGGTCCCGGTTACGATAGGCGGAAAAAGTTTTCTCAGATACTTGACGAAAAACCCGAACACGATGGCGACAGCGCCGCCAACCAGCTGGGAACCGAATATCGTAGCCAGATTAAACTGACCGCCAATTGAAATAAGTGTCGGCAGATAGGCAAAAGAAACACCCATAATAACCGGCAGTCCCGCGCCGATCAGATGATTTCCAATCGGGAACAGCTGCATGAACGTGATAAGTGCAGAAATCAATAATGCGGACTGAATAAGAATAATCGTGTCGTCTCCGGAAAGTCCGCAGACCCCTGCAACGATAATAGCCGGTGTAACACAGCCGACAACCATTGCGGCAACATGCTGAAGCGAAAGCGGGATCAGCTCTCCTGTTGAAGGAGTGCCTTTCCAGGAAAAGATCATGCTATTGTTTTGAGTATCTTTCATGGTTTTGCGGTATATGAAATACCATCCTTTTCATTAAGTGAATTGAATCACAGTCTTTTGTTCTTTTGTATATGAATGAATATAAATTGTATTCCGATTTTCTTCTGTCCGCTGCTATGTTTTCTGCAGTCACAGCGCCGGCGTTCTGAAATCCGGTTTTCCAGATCTTTCAAGCGTCAGGACTGTCCAATCAGACAGCGTTTACATCAATCTGAAACTACAGACAGTAAAGCAGTCATGAACAGCCGCCGGTTTAAAACCGGCGACCAGTTTTGAATCATCCTGTTAATCTATTTATGCCTGTACGGCGATCGCTTCGATTTCGAAAGATGCGCCCATCGGCAGGGCCGCAACCTGAACACAGGAACGTGCCGGACATTCTGATGCAAATACTTCTGCATACAGTTTGTTGACTTCTGCAAATTCGGAGATATCCGTCAAAAAGACAGTTGTTTTAACGACCAGTCCTGTCGATGATCCGCAGGCTTCCAGTACGTTTTCCAGATTCTTGAATCCCTGAGCCGCCTGACCCAGTGTGCCTTCTGCCATAACGCCTGTTTCAGGATCGAGGCCCAGCTGGCCTGATACAAAAACAAATCCGTTTGCCGTGTTTGCGTGTGAATATGGTCCGACTGCTGCCGGTGCTTTTTCTGAATTAACTGCCTTTTTCATAATTCTCCTTTGCTTGTCAGGCGCGGCGAATAACCGTACCTGTTTTTCCATTGATCCCGTCACGTGCTTTTTCAAGCAGTGTGATCAGGCTCTGCCGTCCTTCTCCGGATTCTGCAAATTCAACTGCAGCTTCGACCTTCGGAAGCATCGATCCCGGAGCAAACTGTCCTTCTTTTATATAAACCTGAGCCTGTTCCGGTGTGAGACTGGCAAGATTTTCCTGGTCTTCTTTACCGAAATTAATGGCTACTTTTTCAACTGCGGTCAGGATAATCAGCCAGTCGGCGTTAATTTCCTGTGCCAGCAGTGAACTGCCGAAATCTTTGTCGACTACGGCCGCTGCGCCCTTGAGATGATTTCCCTGCGCGTAAACCGGAATACCGCCGCCGCCGGCAGCAATGACAACCTGACCGTCCTCAATCAGACTTCTGACTGTTTCGATTTCAATGATTTCAACCGGTTTCGGTGAAGCAACGACTCGTCTGTAACCGCGTCCCGCATCTTCCTTGATGTCGTAGCCGCGTTCAGCTACCATTTCATCCGCTTCTTCACGTGTCATGAAACGGCCGATTGGTTTGGTCGGATTTTTGAAAGCTTCATCTTCCGGATCGACACGCATCTGTGTGATCAGGCTGGCAACCGGTTTGTGAATGCCGCGGTTAAGCAGTTCTTCTCTGAGGGCATTCTGGAGGTCATAGCCGATGTATCCCTGACTCATAGCGACACAGACTGAAAGTGGTGCAACCGGATTGTCCGGATCTGCTTTGGCCAGTTCACCCATAGCCAGATTAATCATCCCGACCTGCGGTCCGTTACCGTGTGAAATAACGACTTCATGACCTTCTTCAATCAGGTCGGCAATGGCCTTTGCTGTTTCTTTGACGGCCGCCATCTGTTCCGGAAGGTTGTTCCCGAGGGCATTTCCGCCGAGTGCAATAACTATCTTTTTTCCCATACTGTTCCTTAAGGTAAAACCGGGGACAGAGTCCCCGGAAAAGCAATTGTGTTAGTTCGCAGCTCCTGCTCAGTCTTTGCCGACAGGAAGTCCGAGAACGCGCTTCTTGGCGTTTTCGTCGAGTGTAGCCAGGACAGCCTGCGGATTTTCGCATTTTTCAAGGAAAATCATAGCGGCAATGATGTAAGGCTTAAAGCTGGCTTCCTTGTAAAGTTCTTTTCTGTAACGGGCGAATACTGATTCATCGACTTCGCCTTCTTCACAGGACAGACCAGTGATGTCAGCCGGCAGGCAGTGCATGTAGAGGGCCTTGCCTTCTTTGGTCAGGCTCATCATTTCTTCAGTGCAGGCCCAGTCTTTGTGTTCAGCATTCTGTGCCAGCAGTTCTTTTTCAAGACGGTCAATGCCTTCCTGGTCGCCGTTTCCGTACAGTTCGGTACGTTCTTCCATAGCCTTGAACGGAGCCCAGCTCTTCGGATAAACAACGTCTGCATCAACGAAGGCAGCCTTCATGTCGTTGGTTTTGGTGAATGATCCGCCTGAAGCTGCAGCGTTTTTCTTCGCTACTTCTTCAACATCTTCCATGATGTCGTATCCTTCCGGATGAGCCAGAACAACGTCCATGCCCAGACGAGTCATCAGTCCGATAATTCCCTGCGGAACTGACAGCGGCTTGCCGTATGACGGTGAGTAAGCCCATGTCATAGCCAGTTTCTTGCCCTTGAGGTTTTCGATTCCGCCGAATTCATGAATGATATGGAGAGCATCTGCCATCGTCTGTGTCGGATGGTCGATGTCGCACTGCAGGTTGACCAGTGTCGGTCTCTGTTCCAGAACGCCGTCCTTGTGTCCTTCATCAACCGCATCAGTTACCTGGTGCATGTAGGCATTTCCCTTGCCGATGTACATGTCATCACGGATTCCGATGACATCAGCCATAAAGGAAATCATGTTGGCTGTTTCTTTGACAGTTTCACCGTGAGCAACCTGTGATTTTCCTTCGTCAAGATCCTGTACTTCAAGTCCCAGCATGTTGCAGGCAGAAGCAAAGGAGAAACGTGTACGTGTGGAATTATCGCGGAAAAGCGAGATGCCCAGTCCTGATTCAAAGATCTTGGTGGAAATGTTGTTTTCTCTCATGAAACGCAGCGCATCAGCAACAGTGAAGATCGCTTCGATTTCGTCATCTGTCTTTTCCCATGTCAGGAAAAAGTCATTTTCGTACATTTCTTTAAAGTTAAGGGCATTCAGCTTATCGATGTATTCCTGGATTGTTTTCATTTAATTGGTTTCCTTTATTGAATTTAATATGTTATTGACCGGCCGCCACCGTCTGACGGCCGGAGAGGAATGAATTATTTTACGTAGTTGCCCGGCAGTGCTGCATAAACAGCTGCGCAGGTGACCAGATCCTGTTTCCAGGTTTTTTCGTTCGGTGCATGAGCCTGAGCTTCATCTCCGGGACCGAAGCCGATGACCGGGATGCCGTTACGTCCCATGATGGATACGCCGTTGGTCGAGAATGTCCACTTATCTGTAAGCGGCAGAGCTCCGCGTTTTTCCATGGCTTTTTCAGCGCCGATGCGCTTGTCGCCGTAAAGTGCTTTATAGGCATCGTTCAGGGCTACTGTGACTTCATGATCTTCCGGAATAACCCATGTCGGGAAATAGCATTCAATTTCATAGACACAGCCTGTGTAGGACGGACGGTCATAGTTGTACATGGAAACCTTGACGTCATCGCCGTATTTCTTGACACTGGGCAGATTTCTGATTTCTTCCAGGCAGCTTTCCCATGTTTCACCTGCTGTCATACGACGGTCAAGAGAAACGGCACAGCTGTCCGCAACCGCGCAGCGGCTGGGTGATGTGTAGAAAATCTGTGAAGTGGTTACTGTACCACGTCCCAGGAAACGGGCTTCCTTGTATTCCGGGTTGTATTTTTCATCAAGC
>JBMNSG010000133.1:0-6296 GCA_050945075.1 Eubacteriaceae bacterium
CCAAGTGGCACGCTGGACAATGGCAACCGGTGTTTCCGGCGGATAATGCATGAGCAGCTTTTCCTGTACGGTATCGATCATCCCGACTGACAGGAAAATCGCCATCGAGGCCCGGTGCGCGGCCAGATCTTCCAGTTTTTCTGTTTCCGGAACCGGCGTCCGTCCTTCCAGACGGGTGCAGATCACGGTCTGTGATACGTCAGGCAGGGTAAATTCTTTCTTGAGTGCAGCGGCTGAAGCGACAAATGATGACACCCCGGGCACTACTTCATAGGGAATATCCAGTTCCTCCAGACGGTCCATCTGTTCGCGGATGGCCCCGTAAATAGAAGGGTCACCGGTATGGACGCGGACGACTTTTTTCCCTGCATCGACACCGTTTTTCATGACCTCAATCACTTCGTCAAGTGTCATGCCGGCAGAATCGTAAACCTGCGCATCGGCTTTGCGATCCGCCAGCACCTGCGGATTGACCAGGGATCCCGCATAAATAATGATGTCCGCCTGATCGATCAGGCGTTTTCCTTTAATGGTAAGCAGCTCCGGATCTCCGGGACCCGCTCCGATCATATATACTGTTTCTTTCATAATATCCTGTTCCGTAATCTGTATTCTGTTCGATGTTTCTGTAACCTGATGGATCTCTGTTTGAGCTTTTCCGGCCCACTGTGAATCTCTGCCGGAGCCCTGCTGAAATTCGCCGGTTTTACGAATTCTCAGACAATTTCTGAAATATCCGGCGCGTTGTGGGCATGATCGACAAACATATCGCGAATCTGCGAATATTCACCCATTCCCCGGATGACAGCCTGAACCTGATATCCGGCGTTTTGAAGGCGGCTCTGCCATGAATCCTCTCCGCCGGTCATATCGTTGCGGGCATGGTCTCCGGCTACAATCATAAAGGGCGCCAGGATCACATTTTCTGTATCCGTCCCCTTCAGATTCTCCAGAATCTCGTCGATTTCCGGATAGCCTTCGACACAGCCAATCTGAATATCCCCGCGTCCGGCGTTCTGAAGATGCCAGTTAATCGCCGAATAAGCTGCGTTCATAGTATGCGCACTGCCATGGCCCATCAGGACCACTGCCGTTTTCTCCTGCTTCGGATAAAGCTCTCCCAGAAACTCCGCAGTTTTCAGGTAATCCTTCGTATCGGTGAGCAGAGGATTTCCCAGCTTTAACTGTTCGAAATCCTGCTTGCATTCACGCAGCTCCCCTGCAGTAATCCGGTATTCGTAACCGGGAATAATATGTGTAGTCTGGACCAGGATGTCTGTATAACCGTCTTTTGCCAGAATCTCCAGCATTTCCTCCGGTGTACGGATTATTTCTCCGTCGCGGTTTTTGAGTTTTTTAATGATCATCCGTGAGGTAAAGGCCTGGTAAAAATCCCTGTCCGGGAATGCTTTCCTGAGACTGTTTTCTATCTCGTCGATTGTTTTTTTCCTCGTTTCCGGATACGAGGTACCGAAGCTCACTGCGAGCAATGCTTTCTGGGGCATATCCGATCCTTTTCTGTTTATGGATTCCTGATTCAATCCGGCTGCTTAAGTATGCAGCAGCTCCTTTTGAACTGGTATTTTTCTGTTGGCACAGTCATAACGGATTTAAATCCGGGACAACTGCATTTCTTACTGCTTATTTACTGAGCAGGTGTTTCCTGTTATTTACCGGGCAGGTGTTTCCTGCATCAGTTCCGTAAATACTTCCTTCGCGTCCGCGACCAGTGCGTCAATATCCGCATCTGTATGGGCATCTGAAACAAAGATTCCTTCGTATTGTGACGGAGGCAGAAGATAACCGCGATCCAGCATTTTACTGAAATAGCGGGCATAGAGCCCGGTATCGCTCTTCATGACGGAGTTAAAATCATAAGGCGTTTCCGGCGTGAAGAAGAGTGTGGTCATACCGCCAAAACGGGTCACACTGGCGGGTATGCCGGCTGCTTCGACTGCCTGCTTCAGTCCGTCTTCCAGACGGGCCCCGAGCTCATTCAGATGATCGTACACTCCTGGATGGTCTCTCAGATAACTGATTGTATTGATGCCCATCTTCATGGCAACCGGGTTGCCGGACAGAGTTCCCGCCTGATATACGGGGCCGTCAGGCGCCAGTACCGACATGATGCGGTCTGAGGATCCGAAAGCACCGACAGGCATCCCCCCGCCTATGATCTTGCCCAGCGTGGTGATGTCCGGCGTGACACCGGTCAGTCCCTGCATGCCGCTAAAGGCAGTACGGAAGCCGGTAATGACTTCATCAAAGATCAGGAGCGCGTCGTTCTTTTCTGTGATTTCTCTCAGCTCCTTCAGGAAGCCGGGAGCCGGCGGAACCACGCCCATGTTTCCGGCAACCGGTTCTACGATCACTGCTGCAATTTCTCCCGGATTTTCATCAAAGAGCTTCTGAACGGATGCTGCATCATTATACGTCGCGGTAAGTGTGTCCCGCGCTGCGCCTTCCGGTACACCGGCACTGGTCGGTTCGCCGTAGGTCAGGGTGCCGGAACCGGATTTAACCAGCATGGCATCGGCATGACCGTGGTAACAACCCTCGAATTTAATGATCTTGTCCCGTCCGGTATAACCCCGGGCCAGACGGATCGCGCTCATCACAGCTTCGGTACCGGAATTAACAAAACGGACCTTTTCGACTGAAGGAACCGCCTGGCACACCAGCTCTGCCAGCTCCGTTTCCAGAGAGGTGGGCAGTCCGTAGGTGGTGCCGGCACGCATGACTGCATCGACGCCTTCGAAATAGACATCGCTGGCATGTCCGAGCACCAGAGGGCCCCATGAGCAGATATAGTCGGTATAGACGTTTCCGTCTTCGTCGGTCAGCTTTGCGCCTTTTCCTGCTTTTGCAAATACGGGAGACTTGCCCACAGATTTAAAGGCCCGGACCGGTGAGTCGACACCGCCCGGAATGACCTGCTGCGCGTTTTTAAACAGCGCTTCTGATTGTTCGTGTTTCATCCTGATCTCCGTGAATCCTACTGCTGATACTTTCTGATGAGTTCAGGCAGATCTTTTGCAAAATAGGTAATGATAATGCTGGCTCCGGCACGCTTGATGCAGATCAGCGCTTCATACAGAGCCCGTTCGTCCATCAGTCCCTTGTCGACTGCTTCGCGGAGCATCGCATATTCACCGGAAACCTGATAGGCGGCCATAGGCAGGAAGGACAATTCCTTTGCTTTGGCGACGATATCCAGATACGGCATCGCCGGCTTGACCATGACAATATCCGCACCCTCTTCGATATCCAGTTCCACTTCCCGGCAGGCTTCATCGCCATTGGCCGGATCCATCTGATAGGTCCGTCTGTCGCCGAAAGCCGGTGCTGAATGGGCTGCTTCTCTGAAGGGACCGTAGAATGCAGATGCAAATTTAGCAGAATAACCCATAATCGGAATGCTTTCAAGTCCGGCTTCATCCAGCGCATTGCGGATGGCCGTGATGTGGCCGTCCATCATGTCTGAAGGAGCGACCATATCCGCTCCGGCTTCAGCCTGGCTGACTGCTGTTTTCGCAAGGGCTGCCAGTGTTCTGGTGCGGTCAATGGTGCCGTCTTCGTTGAAGAAGCAGCAGTGTCCGTCCGATTTATATTCGCACAGGCACAGGTCACAGATGACATACATATCCGGATCTGCCTGTTTGATGACCGGGATCGCCTGCTGGACAATTCCGTTTTTATCAAAGGCCGGTGTGCCCAGGCTGTCCTTCTGTGTCGGTACCCCGAACAGAATGACAAAGCGGATGCCCAGCTTTTTCAGTTCGGCTATTTCATCCGGAAGCATATCCAGTGAATAATGATACTGGCCTTTCATGCTTGGAATTTCTTTTTTAATACCGCTTCCTTCCACAACGAACAGTGGATAAATCACATCATTCATTGACAGCTCTGTTTCTCTGACCAGATTCCTGATGTTTGTATTTTTTCTCAGCCTTGTCGGTAACATATTTCTCCTCTTTCTCCAATTACAAAACAGACTGCAGCCGGGAACCGGCATGCAGTTTATCTTCAAAATGATTGAACCAGTGTGTCAATCAGCCCGGGCAGATTGTAAGTACGGGCCTGTGCTGTAACCGGTATGCCGCATTCTTCCATGGTTTTCGAAGTCTGCGGTCCTATGGAAATGCAAACGGTCTGCTGCAGCTGTTCCTTTGCAGCCGGATCGTCTTTAAGCTTCGCTGCAAAATTGCGCGCTGTAGAGCTGCTGGTAAAGGTCACCGCATCGATTTTACCGTTTTCCAGAAGCCCGATCACACTGTCGTCTCCTGCATCCGGAACCGTCCGGTACACCGGAATTTCCACAACATCGGCTTTTTCAGAAAGCCTGTCGTGAATCAGGCTTCTGGCGTTTGCCGAGCGCGGCAGCAGAATTCTGGCATGCTCCTGAAGCCGCGGCAGCAGTCCCTCTGTCAGTGATTCTCCCACATAATTGGCGGGGACAAAGTCAGGACGGATCCCGTGCTGTTCCAGCGCCCGTGCCGTAGCCGGGCCGATGGCGGTAACCTGAAGTCCTGCCAGTGCTCTGGAATCGAGTCCGGCAGCTTCCAGTGCTTCAAAAAAGAGATCGGCACCGTTGGTGCTGGTCAGAATCAGATCCGTATAGTCCCCCAGCTGCGTTACCGCTTCCTCCAGTTTTTTCATTTCCTCCGGAACCCGTTCAATGCGGATCACCGGATATTCGAGAACATCTGCGCCCAGCGCCCTGAGCTCGTCTGTCAGTGCTGATGCCTGCGCTCTGGCACGAGTGACAATCACCCGTTTTCCGCCCAGCGGATAGATGGTTTTATTGTTCCGGAAATCAAGCTTTTCCTGTTTCCCGACCACGCCGCCTATCACAATCAGACTGGGGGCTGTAACCCCGCGTTCCTGTGCCAGTGCTTCGATTGTACCCAGGGTTCCGGTCACCGTATACTGATCCGGAGTGGAGGCAGAATGTACGATTGCCGCAGGAACCGAAGCGGATTTTCCGGCTGCCATCAGACTGCCGGCAATCCTGCCCAGATTCTTTACGCCCATCAGGAACACCAGTGTTCCGTCAAAAGCCGCCAGTGTCTTCCAGTCCAGCTCGTTTTCTTCGTTTTTCAAATGTCCGGTAATCACGGCGAAAGCCTGATTGCAGTCGCGGTGGGTAACCGGAATTCCGGCCGCACCCAGTCCGCCTATGGCAGAGGTGATTCCCGGTATGACTTCAAAGGGCACACCGGCATCATACAGGACTTCTCCTTCTTCGCCGCCGCGTCCGAAAACATAGGGATCGCCGCCCTTGAGACGGACCACATTCTTCCCTTCCTGAGCCAGCCGCACCAGCAGGGCGTTGGTTTCGTCCTGTGTTAAAGCATGATTGGCTGCCCGCTTGCCCACGTAGATTTTCTCTGCGCCGGGGGCGTAGTCCAGCAGTTCCGGATTGGCCAGTGCATCATAAACCACAGTATCGCAGTTTTTCAGTGCATCGACGGCACTTACCGTAATAAAACCGGGATCACCACAGCCGGCTCCGGCCAGGATCACCCGTCCTGTTTTCTGATTCATTCACAACTTCCTTCCGGATACTTTTTCTGATAATCCGCTTTGAGCCTGAGCGCCAGAGCTTCCCCGACCGCTTCCGGCGTGTCTGCGGGTCCGCTGAATCTGCCGCTGACGGCTTTTCCGGCCTCGTCCCCATAAATCCCGACCATATCGATCTGGATACCGGTTCCGTCTATCTGCGCATGCGCACCGATCGGAATATGGCAGCTGCCCTCGAGGACGACCAGAAAACGGCGTTCCGCTTTCATCTGGATCGCAGCCGTATGATCTGCGGCATTTTCCAGCAGCTTCAGTGTATCGGTATCCTGACAGCGCAATTCGGCTGCAAGGATACCCTGAGCCGGGGCGGGAATGAAGGCATCGACCAGCGGTGTGATCTGAATGCCAGCATTGTCTTCGGTTATCCCCAGACGGTTCAGGCCCGCTGCCGCCACGATAATGCCGTCATACTGCCCTTCCTTCATCTTGCGGATGCGGGTATCGACATTGCCGCGGATATCCTGCAGGCTGGCCTGCGGATAAAGCGTCCGGATCTGAACCTGGCGTCTCAGACTGCCGGTTCCGATTACCGGTTTTTCCGGCAGCGGCCCTGCTGTTACCAGGACATCATGCCAGTCTTCGCGAGCCGGAGGCGGTGCCAGCATCAGCCCTTCCGGAAGTACTGAGGGCATATCCTTCATGCTGTGTACAGCCACGTCGATATCCCCGTCCAGCAGCGCCGTTTCCAGTTCTTTTGTGAAAATTCCCTTGGC
>JBMNSG010000134.1:0-6290 GCA_050945075.1 Eubacteriaceae bacterium
TTCTGCATCATGAGATTTCTTACTCCCCTTATAATGATTTGTATCGCTGCGATGACTGTAGTTTATCAGCCTTTAAAAGTTTAATCTATCTTTTGGGAAGCTTTGGGGAACATGGCATACATTTTCACCCGATTTTTAAAAGCTGTGATTTTTCACGGCCGGAAACATTTTTATGTGATTTTTCACATACCTGCGGGGTCGGTATTTCAGGGTATTCGCCATGACCCATCCATGACCGAATCGTTTCGTACAAAAGGATTTCTTCGGTTTTCTGAAGGGCAGGAGAGCATAGAAGATAACAGGAAATATCCGAACAAAAAACAGGCTGTTCCGGCAGAAATCAATTCTGTCAGAACAGCCTGTGGTCGTCACATAGCGGCCGTAAACAAACCGGTTTATTTTCCCATCATCAGTTCTTCGATACTGGTATCGATACTGTCGATTTTTTCCTTCGAATAACCGATTGCTTCCATTACATCTTTGGATGTGAATGAGCTTTTGTTGAGTGTTTTCGAGTTAAACAACTTGCGGTTGAGTTCCTGATATTCCATAACCAGATCGAGCATAGACTGAAACCGTACCGGGTCCATCAGAACGCATAGATCTGTTTCATTGTCCTGAATCAGAACCGTTCCCTTTTCCCGGACCTTCGCAAAAACAGACTTACAGTCCTCTTTTCCCAGTTCTCCGTAATCGATCACTACAGCTGCAAATTCTGTATTATCCATAGTCTCCCCCTGTTATCGACATTGTGTATACAGATTTTACAATCATTGTAGCATAACTGGAAAAATTTGTCATTTTCCTCTACTTTTTAGGAATATATCTTATATTTATCAGTTGCAGCTTATAAATTCAGTGTCACTACTTCCCCGCTCTGGCTTCGAGCCGGATCGTCTTCAGATGCTTCATCACATCATTTTCTCCACGGCCGAAATAATCATGTAGTTTTTTCCATTCCCCGTAAATCCTGTCGTAGACTGCTGCCGCCTGCGGATCCGGAAGATATTCGTTGTCAGTCAGATTGGCCATAACTGAGGTCACATCAAAGATATTGTCATAGCCGCCCCGTTCTTTTCCAGCAGCCAGCGCGCCCATAACCGCTGCCCCCAGTGCCGGTCCGTATTCAGAACCCGCAATCCGGTATGGCCGGCGGGTGATGTCCGCATAGATCTGCATGAGCATTGGATTTTTCTGTGTGATGCCGCCGGTGGCAACAATCGAATCCACTTTCACCCCGTGTTCTTCAAAGTTATCGAGAATAATCCGGGTCCCGAAGGCCGTTGCTTCAATCAGGGCACGATACATTTCTTCCGGTTTGGTGGTGAGCGTCATGCCCAGCATCATCCCCTGCAGATCATTGTCTATCAAAATAGAACGGTTGCCGTTCCACCAGTCAAGGGCCAGAAGTCCTGATTCACCGGGAGCCAGTTTCTGCGCCTTCATCGTCAGGAACTGGTGCAGATTCATACCCAGATCCTTTGCCTCCCGTTCATAGGAAGCCGGCACGCAGTTTTTGACAAACCAGGCAAAATGATCGCCCACACAGCTCTGTCCGGCTTCATAGCCGACAAAGCCGGGGAGAATCCCGTCTTCCACGACGCCGAAAACGCCCGGGACTGCCTTTTCCTCTTTGCTGATGAGCATATGGCAGGAAGATGTCCCCATAATAATGAGCATCTGGTTCTCTGCCGTTTCTTTGAGCGCTCCCGGAACACCGGAATGAGCATCAATATTGGCCGCTGCCACTGCCGTGCCGATATTGAGTCCGGTCAGCTGATGCCCCAGTTCGTTTATTTCTCCGGCTTTTCCTCCTTCAGCGACGATGGTTGAAGGTATTTTTTCCGCAACTACATTTTCAAAGGCCGGATTTAATGCTTTAAAGAATTCTGTGGACGGATAGCCTTCTTTCTTGCTCCACAGTGCTTTGTAGCCGGCACCGCATGAATTTTTGGTATCCTCACCGGTGAGCAGACGTACGATCCAGTCGCCCGCTTCCACATATTCGTCCATGTCTGCATACAGTCCGGGATCATCTTCCAGAATTTTGAGCAGCCGCGGGAACAGCGATTCCGAGGAAGCCCTGCCGCCGTAACGGGCCAGGAAGTTTTCTCCGCGTTTTTCAGCGACGTCGGTAATCAGGTCCGCTTCATGCTGGGCACCGTGGTGTTTCCACAATTGAACATAAGACAGCGGATTACTACGATATTTCGGTTTGAAGCACAGCGGAATGCCTTCTGCATCGACCGGCAGCACTGTACAGGCCGTAAAGTCAATCCCGACACCGATTACATCATCCGGACTGATTCTCGTTTTTTTCAGAACATCGGGAACCGTTGTATTCAGGACGTCAATATAATCCTGCGGATACTGCAGTGCGTAGTCTACCGGCAGTCTGGTTCCATCGGGAAGCTGTTCCTCCATGACTGCATGCGGATACTCATAGACACTTGATCCCATTTCCATCCCTGTCTGCACATTAACCAGAACAGCCCGTCCTGACAAGGTCCCGTAGTCAATTCCAATTGTGTATTTTGCCATTACTATCCCCCCGTTTACTCTAATCATGTCCCCGGGAATCACCGGCTGTCTGTTCTGCCGTTCCCCTGATCCCGGACAGCATATTCTGTTTTTATCTTAATCCCCCGGCACGGTTTGGTCAATTTACAGAACATTGTGATTGAGGAATATTGACTGCATAAAAAAAGACGGAATTTTCATTCCGTCCTGATGTTGCTTTTGTTTATCTGTCAGCTTTTCTGCTGCGTGAAACCAGAACTATTGTTCCCAGAGCTGCAACTGCCAGTATAAGTGCTGCCGGTATTACGCCTGTTTCCGTGTAAACACCGGTTGCAGGAGAAATTGATGAAGTTGAAGCAGTTTCTGTCGTTCCGGTGCCGGTGGATGAATCCTCAGCTGGATTAGAAGGTATTACTTCAGCATCTGCACGGGTTACAACCACTGTATAGGTCAGCTCTCCAAAATCAGGTGCTACAACTTTTACGACTATGGTATTCTCGCCGACATCCAGTGCGATGGCATCGGATTCACTTGCAGATTGAACCTTTGTACCATTTATGTAAATTTCCGCACTTTCGTATGAAACTGTCGGCGTTACCGTAATCTGACTGACATCATTAGCTACACTGGCCGTATAATCAAACTGATTCGAATCGAAAACAGGATCCAGCGTCCCTGCACTGAGCTTCAGATCTGAGAGCATTGCATAGTCAGAATTAGCCAGAATGGTTACATTTTTATCAGGCATGACAAACGAAGTCTGTCTGCTGGACGGATCGTCTAATGTAACATCATCACTTGACCATTTGACAAATGATGATGACGACACAATATCCGCTGTAATATTGACCGTCGTTCCGGGAACAACCCAGGCATATGCAGACTGTGCATCATCAATCGTGCCATTGTAGATATCTACAGTGGGAAGCGTT
Organism: Eubacteriaceae bacterium; assembly: GCA_050945075.1. Taxonomy (GTDB): domain Bacteria; phylum Bacillota; class Clostridia; order Eubacteriales; family Eubacteriaceae; genus UBA7485. Next base: position 3,453 of record JBMNSG010000134.1, read on the forward strand.
CCTACCGGATCAGCATAGGTAAAAATACCTCCGGTTATAGTTCCTCTGGCAGAAGTAGTAACCGTTCCGGTGAATATTCCGCCACTGATGGTGCCAGAGTTCGTAACGTCTCCGCCGAACAGACCGCCTGTAACTGTCCCTTTATTCGTCGTTGTTCCAGTAAATGCATATCCGTCCAGTGTAAAGGTATAACCTTCGTTGAGTGTGAGTTCACCGCTAGGCATATACCTCCAGCCGATCCCATCAGACTTTAAAGGTTCTCCGTCTTCCCCGATTTTGATGATCTCAACATCCGTTCCTGCAGCGAACACACCTGCAGGGAGCAGGCTGAACAGCATAGCTGCACAAACTAAAGCCGTCAGAATCTTTCGTATTTTCATGCTTTCCTCCGTTTTCGGCCATTTGCCGAAATCATTTACAATCATTTTAAACGATAATATTACGTAAAAACAGTGTAAAAAAAACCTGTTGAAGCAAATACCGCATTTTTCTGATTAAATGCAGTATCTGCCTCAGCAGGGTCAGATATAAATCTGTTTTCAACTATCAAAATGAAGATTTTGTAAAGCGCAAGACCTGTCAGCGTCAGTTTTTCTGATAAGCCGGATGCGAAGGATCATCATGCTTGTTATCCTCTGCAGCGGCCCTGGAAGCACTAACTTCCGGTGCGTTGTCACTGGCCTGGTCATATGCAGCCAGGTTTTCGACATTCTGCGTAATGGCATTATTGGTTTCCACCGCAACACCATTCCCGCCGGAATAAACCCATTTGAGCAGAATAGGTGTAAGCACCGTTGTCACAATGACGACCAGAATAACCGGTCCGAAAAGGTCCTGATTCATCAGCCCGTATGCAAGCCCCTGGTTGGCAACAATCAGAGCAACTTCACCTCTGGAAACCATCCCCACACCAATACGGAGTGAAACGTCATTGGAGTAACCGCATATTTTTGCTCCGAGTCCGCAGCCGATGATCTTACTGAAGATAGCAACCACAATCAACAACAGTGAGAATATCACGATTGTGGACGTCATCTGCGGCAGCACAACCTTCAGCCCGATGCTGGCAAAGAAAACCGGTGAGAGCAGCATATAGGAGATCGTACCGAAACGATTCTGCAGATACTGTACACGCGGAGTGCTGGCAAACAGAACGCCTACCATATAAGCCCCTGTAATGTCCGCGACACCGAAAAAATGTTCAGCCACGAATGACCAGCCCAGGCACATGGCAAAAGCGACAATAATAAAACGCTGTTTATCGTTATTATAGTTATTGAACCATTTTTTGAGATATTTAAGCAGGAAAACTCCAAGCGCTATGCTGATCACGAAGAAGAGCACAATTTTGATCAGAACCATGACGATATCCGTGTTTCCGGCACCGTTTCCGCCCAGAGATGTAATGACTGTCAGGCAGATAATACCGAGGACATCATCGATGATGGCAGCTCCGAGAATTGCATTACCCGATTCAGTAGAAAGTTTTCCCAGTTCTTTGAGTGTTTCAACCGTGATACTCACTGAAGTTGCTGTAAGGATCACACCAATAAAGATGTTCTGAAGCGTCTGTCCCGGATTAAAGAAACTGGAAACCCACCAGCCCAGAAGCAGTGGAACAATTACACCGATCAACGCGATGACAAAGCAGGCCTTGCCTGATTTTTTCAGCGCCTGAATATCCGTTTCCAGACCGGCTGTAAACATCAGGACTATTACGCCCAGCTCAGCCACATCATCCAGAAAGGAAGTATCGCTGATGACTTTAAAACAGGCCGGACCCAGCAGAATACCTGCCAGAAGCGCACCTACTACCTGCGGCAGTTCGATTCGCCTGGTCATCATCCCCAGAAGCTTAGTGAAAATAAGAATAACCGCAAGCTGCCATAGAAAATTGTAATCCAAAGTACATACCTTCTTCTGTCCGGTTCAGTCATACTGCGTTGATTGACAAGACGATATAGTCCGGTATCCGCTTTTTCTGTCACAGATAAATCTATTCATTTACCCATTGAACAGCATGAAAATCAGATACCTCATCTATTATAATCGTTTCTCGAGGTACTACCAGATGTTCGTTTCCAGACAGCGTTTTCAGTTTTCAACAGAGTGCTGTATAATTGAAATATTTTCAGTTATTGATTCTTTTTTTGACCCGATCCGGTCAATTTCTTCCTGCAGCTGCTTGAAAAACATGCTGGCATGATAACCGTCACAGACCGCGTGGGCGATCATCAGATTGACCGGCATCACAGCCTGGTCATGGACCCGTCTGTAACGGCCTCCGGTAATAATCGGACAGAACTGCGGTTCTCCGTTGGTCACCCTGGCATTGTAGCCGGTAAAGCTGATCCAGGGTTCAACGGAAACACAATAATAGTTGGCAGGCTGGTCTGGCCTGGTTTTGATGCCCTTGACATTCTGATACCGGTCCATGTCCGCTGTGATATTCCGGTACTGCTCATCAAAGCTGTCTGCATATTCAGACCAGCAGTCAGAAAACGTCTTGTCGTCATCATGAAAGATTGTATAGTTGGGTACCACATGGTCCCAGACACACAGCTGGCCGATATCATCCCGGAACATCCGGAAATTCTCCGTTTCATTCACTGTTTTCGTGATCACACTGATCAGAGCCGGATAGAACCGGAGATCGTTTCTGTGGCAGTAATCGAGCAGTTTCTCCACCCGGATATCGACCGTCAGATTGTACTCGATTTTCAGCTTCTCTGTGTAGTACCGGTAATGCTCCCTGCGGGGCCAGTGTTCAATGTCAAACCTGGTGTAAATAGCCATCGTTTTCCTCTTTATGTGGATTACCTGAATAACCTCTGCATC
>JBMNSG010000135.1:0-6232 GCA_050945075.1 Eubacteriaceae bacterium
CAAACGGGAATGCCGACATAGAGTGAAAGAGATCGTGCTTTTCTCTGTTCCAGCACTGGTTCCTGAATCCGGCTTATTTCCGCAGCAAGTGCAGCATTGTCATGACTGATGCGGCAGCTTTCTGTCAGAATCTTTTCAGTATCCTGATCCGGAAAATGTTCTTTTGTTTTTTTATAAAAGCGTACCGGCTTCACACCCGTGAGGATTCCCCATGGCAGGGTGCGGCCGTGATATTCGCTTAAGACATCGTACAGGGCGCGTTTAATCTGCTGTTCTTGGTTCAAAACAGTCTCCTCAGCATCCGGGTCCAGTGGTGTTTCCACCACAATACTCTTATCCGGATTTTCCGGATCAGTGATACGGATGCTCAGTATGCCTCCGTCAACACCGGTTTCCAGTACAGCTGAGTCGTCTGCTCCGTCCGCCCGCCCTTCCGGTTCGAACTGCTGAATCAGCTCTCTGGCTGCCCGTTCTGTCTGTTTATCAGTAATTAATTTCAAATATTTTCCTGTCAAATGAAAAGGACCCGCCAGTGCAGGTCCCGTCGTTTTTATCATAATCCTGTATGATCGCCGGTATACCGTGATCATACATCATGCGGTATTACTGCTTACCCGGCTATAAAGGGATTGATTTTTTTCTCGCGTCCGATGGTCGTCGTTCCGCCATGTCCCGGAAGAACCGTGGTATCATCCGGAAGCGCCATCAGCTTGTCCAGAGACTGCTGAATCTGCGAATAACTGCCGCCCGGGAAATCAGTCCGTCCGATTGAGCCTTCAAAAAGAGTATCGCCGGAAAAAAGAATCGCATTGCCGTACAGGCAGATTCCCCCGGGAGTATGGCCGGGAGTGTCGATGACTTCCAGTTCTTCATCCGGAAGAACCTGGATTTTGTCACCGGGCTTCAGATATACATCCGGCGGCTGCAGCTGCAGCGACTCTCCGCCCAGCATCCCTGAAAGATTCAGCTTCGGATCATTCATGGTCTTTGCTTCAGTTTCGCCGATATAGACCCTGGCACCCGTGGCTTTTCGGAGACGTTCCAAGCCGCCAATGTGATCAAAATGGGCATGGGTCAGAATAATCGATGTGAGCTTCAGACCTTTTTCTTCCAGAAACTTTTCGTAACTGGCATCGTCCCGTCCCGGGTCAATGATAAAGGCTTCCTTAGTATCCGGATCGTAACCGAGATAGCTGTTTGACGATCCGTTTCCTTCCTGAAATACGGTTAACTGCATATGTTTCCTCCGGTTTCAAAACCTGTCAGCTTCTGTATACACTGACGACATTGCTCAGTTTCTGAATGTTTTTCATCAGAAGGTTGAGCTCGCGGACAGACTTGATTTCACATTTTACCCGGTAATAATCAAAGCCGTCGGCTGTCCGGGTATTCATTGAAATAATCGGGATCCCGAGATCATAGAAGATCTTGGACGTTGTGATGAGTCCGCCCTTGGTTTCTGTTGTCTGAATGTTGATTTGAGCAGGAAAACTTTCGTTAATCTTGTTCTTGTTCCATTCGACTTCCACCAGTCTGTCCGGATCGGTCACAGCCGTGATGTTCGGACAGTCCTGCCGATGTACAGAAATACCCTTTCCAACGGTAATATAACCGACAATCGGATCTCCGGGTACCGGGCTGCAGCATTTGGCAAAACGAACATCAATATCGCCCTGTCCGGCAACAAACACCGAGCTGTCAGAAGACTTACTTGCTTTCGGTTTGGAAAGCGTCAGTTTTTCCTCTTCGACCGGGAACATTTTCGGATAAAGCAGATGCATTTTCTGGATGACAGTGCTGAGTTTGATTCCGCCATAGCCGACAGCCGCAAACATGTCGCTGTCGTTCTTATAGCTGAGCTTGAGCGCTGTTTCCTGAAGGATCTTGTCTGCCATCAGTGTTTCCGGGAGACTGTCACGCTTGAGTTCAGTCTCAAGCATGGTCCTCCCCTTGGCTACATTCTCTTCTTTTTCTGCTTTTTTGAAATACTGGCGGATTTTATTTTTCGAATGAGCCGATTTGACAAAGGATAACCAGTCCCTGCTGGGTCCTCTCGAGGCTTTTGAGGTCCTGATGGCCACAATATCGCCGGTATTCAATACATAATTGAGCGGGACAATTTTCCCGTTCACTTTAGCACCCACACAGGTATTCCCGATGTCCGAATGAATGCGGTAGGCAAAATCAATCGGACATGAGCCGGCAGGCAGTTCAACGATCTCGCCATTCGGGGTAAACACATATACTTCTTCGTTAAGCATATCTGTTTTCATCATGTCGAGGAATTCCCCGGCATTGTCGGCATCGTCTTTCCATTCGAGCATCTGACGAATCCAGGCAATTTTATCCTCGAACCGTTTTTCTTTGCCCTTTCCTTCGGTCTTGCCCTCTTTATAACGCCAGTGAGCAGCAACCCCGTATTCCGCAATCTCGTGCATTTCTTTGGTACGGATCTGTATCTCAAACGGATCGCCGTTGGGGCCGATTACGGTTGTATGGATACTCTGGTAATTGTTAGCCTTCGGGGTAGCAATATAATCCTTGAAGCGTCCCGGAATCGGATTCCACAGAGTATGAATGATACCCAGTGCTGAATAGCAGTCCTGAACCGATTCTGTGATGATCCGGATGGCAAACAGGTCGTATATATCATCAAAGTCACGTCCCTGTGACGTCATCTTGCGGTAAATGCTGTAAAAATGTTTGGATCGCCCATAAACTTTGGCCTTGATCCCGGCCTTTTCCAGCTCACGGTTGATGATGGCTATAATACGGTTAACAAATTCTTCCCGGCCCTTTTTTTTGAGCTTGACCTTCTTGACCAGATCATAATAGGCATCCGGTTCCAGATACTTCAGGGACAAATCCTCGAGTTCCGCCTTGATGGACTGAATCCCGAGGCGGTTGGCAATAGGCGCATAGATGTCGAGCGATTCCCGTGATTTTTCAATCTGTTTGGATTCCTTCATGTAATCCAGTGTGCGCATATTGTGCAGACGGTCCACCAGCTTGATAATGACAATGCGGATATCTTCTGAGGTGGCGAGAACCATTTTACGGAAATTTTCTGCCTGGTTTTCTTCTTTAGTCTGATATTTCAGACGCCCGATTTTGGTAACACCGTCAACCATGGCGGCGATTTCGGGATTGAACATCTTTTCGATGTCCTCTCTGGTATAAGGCGTGTCTTCAACAACATCATGAAGCAGTGCTGCCGTGACTGTTTCCGCATCCATTTTATACTGGGCCAGTATATAGGCAACTGAGACAGGATGGATGATATAAGGCTCTCCTGAAAGACGGTACTGATCGCCATGCGCGCTTTTGGCCAGATTGTAAGCTTTGAGAATCATATCCAGATCCGCATCCGGATGATTTTCATGGACGAGCGCGATGACAGAATCAATTTTACGGTCAATGGCTGTATCTTTGATTTTCGGATTTTCCGGTCTGACTTCTTTTACCTTTTCTTCGGTTCTGTCACCGGTTTTGTTATCGGCTTTTTTTTCGTCCATTCTGTCTCCTTTTTATACGCAGAGAACTGCATCTCTGCTTAATCTCTCTGTCTTTGTGTCAGTCAGAACCCTGACGGGAATCCTTTCCGGACTTTGTACCGGTCTGTTTAATATTCGTATGTTACCAGGCTTGCGACTTCGTATTCCTTCAGATGTTCGCGGCCCTTGAGTCCTGTCAGTTCGATCAGGAACAGCATTCCGACTACTTCGCCACCCAGTTCTTCCACCAGTTTTGCTGCAGCATGAATGGTTCCGCCGGTAGCCAGCAGGTCATCAATCAGGATAACACGGTCTCCGGGATTTACGGCCTTTGACTGAATTTCAACGGTATTGGTGCCATATTCCAGATCGTAGGTACGTGAAAGAACTTCTCCGGGTAATTTATTCGGTTTTCTGATCGGTACCAGGCCCAGCCCAAGTTTATAGGCCAGCGGGCTGCCGAAAATGTATCCGCGTGATTCCGGTATGCCTACCAGGTTGGCATCCATGGTTTTGGCAATATCGTAAAAACGGTTTACCACATACTGGAACGCTTCCCCGTCAGCAATCAGGCTGTTAATATCCTTAAAGCTGATTCCGTCAATCGGATAATCTTCGAAAATATCGATTTTTCCTTTTAAATCCATGCCTTTATGATCCATTCTTTCTCCCTTTTTCCGCATCCAGCTTTTGAACAAGCCGATACAGATCGTTATCTTTTATCTTTATTTTTCCCGACTGCGGTATGATTTGCGCACTCAGCTGATCTTCGATTTGAAAGCGCAGCAGTCCTTCGCTCTCAAGAATCACCAGGGCCGCTCCCAGCCCGGCTGTCCCCAGATTTGCCAGCTCCTGCAGCTTTTGAACGCTGATGCGGTTTTGTCTGCGAAGCAGTGTATAAACAGCGGCGCATTTGTCTCTCGTGATTCCGAATTGCGTCTGTCTGACCGCGGGATGGTAGCTTCTGATGTATTCTGAGTATAAATAAACAGGCTTCCGGGCACCCATGAGCTCTCTGGCCATTGTCGCAGCAGCCTGTACATTCTCGAACGGTGAAGCTTTTAAATCCTTTAGATTAAATTGTACATTCTTTGAATTCCTAAAGCAATTCAATTCTGCCCGTCCCAGAACTGCAATCGCCGACATATTCAGCTTTTCAGCTTCTTCACCGAGACCAAAGCCTATACACCTGAGTCCGTCCGTTTGAAAAGACAGATGCGCACCGTCACTGCCGATTCTGCGGATATTATCCGGGTGAACCGGTGCTGCCAGCAGAACCGGCGCCGGGTTTCCGATCCCGCATGGCTCAAAAGCACGCATTTTTTCCGTCAGTTCCTGTGTACAGTCTGACGGTCTGATTCTGGAATCAAAACGGTAGCGGCGCCTGAGCAATGGTTCAATATCATGTTCCTCCGCATAACTGCAAAGACGGCTTCGCAGCTCCGGTATCCGTTCACTGCGGATTGAGAAACCTGCAGCCTGCTCATGTCCACCGAAATTTTCAAAGAGTTCTCCGCAGGAACAAAGTGCTTCAAATATATTAAAGCCTTCAATACTGCGGCAGGAACCCCGCATAATTCCATTCTCCTCACCACCGGCAATAACAACCGGCCGGTACCAGTTTTCCTGAAGCCGGGAAGCTGCGATCCCGATCACCCCCGAATGCCAGCTGCCGTCCGCAAGAACCATAACCGGATCTTCCCATAAACGATGTTGTTCCGTATAATTTACTGCCTGGTCAACAATCCGGATTTCAATTTGTTTACGGTCTTCGTTCTCGTCAAACAGTGCCTGCGCCCGCGCTTTTATTTCTTCGGTTTCGCAGCCATTTCCTGCCAGAAGCCGGATGACCTTACCGGCTTCTCCGAGTCTCCCCGGTGCATTGAGCATGGGCCCGATCCGATAGCCGAGAGCACCGGCTGTGACCTCTTCAAGTTCGCTTACTTCTATCAGAGCGGCCAGTCCGGGATTAACCGGAGAATCGTTCATTGAATTGATTCCCAGAGAAGCGATCAGTCTGTTTTCTTCCCGAAGCGGTACCAGGTCGGCAACAGTTGCTACCGAGGCAATCTGTATATACTCTGTAAGATCTTCTTCCGTCCCGAAAGCAGCATCCAGTGCCTGAACCAGTTTAAAAGCAATTCCGGCACCGCATAGCTCTGAAAAAGGATACGTCGAATCCGCACGTTTCGGATCAATGACTGCCAGTGCGTCAGGGAGTGTTTCCTGTGGTTCGTGGTGGTCTGTCACAATCAGATCAATGCCTGCTTCTTTAAGCCACTGTGCCTCTTTAACAGCGGCAATCCCGTTATCGACCGTAATGATCAGTTCTGTTCCCTGTTCCTTCAGTTTTTTCAGAGCCGGCAGATTCATGCCGTACCCTTCCTTCAGGCGGTTGGGGATATAAACGCCGGCTTTTATTCCACAGTCATCCAAAAAACGAAGCAGTATCGAAGCGGCACAGGTGCCGTCTGCATCATAATCTGCGTAGATTACGATTTTTTCCCCGTTCTCTGCTGCTCTTTCAATTCTGTCTACCGCAGCCCGAATATCAGGAAGAAGTGAAAAATCGTTCAGTTTCTCAAAAGCAGGATGTAAAAATTCACGGACATCTTCCGCTTCGGATATCCCTCTGGCATCAAGGATTGAAGCCGTAAGCAGGTCTGTCCCGGCCTGTTCCGCCAGCCTGCGGATTTTATCAGGATCTGCTTCCCCGTTTCTTCGTGGAAGCCATAAAT
>JBMNSG010000136.1:0-6191 GCA_050945075.1 Eubacteriaceae bacterium
GTTCACAGTAAGCTCGGCCATGATATTCATTTTTTCAAGAAGCGGATCAGATGCGGTGTAGGATACATTCTCCGGCATGGGACCGGCTTTTAGTGCACTGACCAGCGAAGCGGTATTATAACCGTCTATGATCTTCCCGTAAGGAGCAAACTCCGGATCATTGATCGAATAGATTTTCATTGATTCTCCAGTTTCTGATAATCTTTACAATTCTGTTTCTATATTTTTAAGAGCCGGATACAGCTTGTGCCAGACCTGATAGCGCTTTTCATAGAGTGCCGCGGTTTCAGGATCCGGATTTACCGTATCTACTGTTTTCACCAGTGCGTCCGCACAATCGCGGACAGAGGGATAAACGCCGCAGGCTACAGCGGCCAGCATGGCAGCCCCGTAACCCGGGCCCTGTTCTGTTTCAGGAATATCCAGCGGTATGTTCAGGACATCAGCAAATATCTGACGCCACAGCGGACTTTTGGCTCCGCCGCCGCAGATCTTGCTGGACGCGATTGTAATTCCCTGTTCACGGGCTTTTTCCATACAGTCACGAATGGCAAAGGCAACCCCTTCCAGAACAGACTGCGTCATCTGCGCCCTGGAGGTGTCCATGGTCATGCCGATAAAAGCACTTCTGGCTGATGGATCATTATGCGGGCTGCGTTCACCCATCAGATACGGCAGGAAATAAACATGATTGCGTCCCAGCATATCTGCTGTAATCGGGGACTGTTCTTTTTCGTATGCCTGTGTGTCCAGAATATCGTCCATCCACCATTTATTGCAGGAGGCGGCTGACAGAATACAACCCATCAGATGCCACCCGCCGTCCGCATGGGCAAAAGAGTGCAGTGCATTGGCGGGATCAACTCCGAAGGTATCGCTGGAAATAAAAATCGTACCGGATGTACCGAGCGAAATATTACAGCCTCCTTCACCGGTCACACCGCAGCCAACAGCTGCAGCCGCGTTATCACCGGCACCGGCACAGACAACCGTATCCTGTGAAAGTCCAAGTTCCGCTGCGATTTCCGGTTTCAGAGTCCCGGCTTTATCGCTGCTTTCGAAAATCTGCGGCATCTGTTCCTCTGAAATCCCGCAGATTTCCAGCATTTTGCTGCTCCAGCATTTATTCTTAACATCAAAGAGCAGTGTACCGGACGCATCGGAGACATCCGTACAATGGACACCGGTCAGAACGTAATTCAGATAGTCCTTGGGCAGCATGATTTTAGAAATTGCTGCAAAGTTTTCCGGTTCATTTTCTTTCATCCACAGGAGTTTCGGTGCCGTAAAACCAGCAAAGGCAATATTGGCCGTTTCACTGCTGAGAACATCTCTGCCGACTGTTTCATTCAGATATTCAGTCTGTTTCTGTGTCCTGCCGTCATTCCAGAGGATTGCCGGACGGATAATCCGGTCCTGGTCGTCCAGAACCACCAGTCCGTGCATCTGACCGCCGGTTCCGATTCCTTTTACAAGGGACACATCGAATCCCTGCAGCAGTTCTCTGATTCCTGTTTTTGTTTCCCGGATCCAGTCCGCCGGATTCTGCTGACTCCAGCCCGGCTGCGGAAATTCGATCGGGTATTCCCGTGTCACAATGTTTTCAATTTTTCCCGTTTCATCCATCAGCAGCAGCTTGACTGCCGATGTCCCCAGATCGATACCGATAAAATACATATTATTTCTCCGATTTTCATATTTTCTGTCTGATGATTCATCAGGTGTTCGTTCTGTACAGATCTTTCATTGCGGCTGCTGACTAGAATTCTATTCCTCAGACCGTTCCGGTTCTATCAGCATTCACGCCTTTATGGCATGATTGCCGGTTCCGCTCTATACAGTCAATCAGGCAGTACGTCTTTTGAGTCTGCTTGCATCGTAGGTTGCTGTAATTCTCTGTTTGGTTTCTTTATCGAAGAAATGGGCTTTGTCCATATCCAGTGTGAATTCAACTATATCGCCGGGCTTGGCTGTGGTGTCAGGATCGACTTCTGCTGTATACTGCTGTCCGTTAAACTCGAAGCTCAGCTGTACCTTGGCACCCAGGAGTTCATAAACAGTTACGGTGGCTTTGATTACACTTTCTGTAAGCGGGTCAATCTTTCTGGGGTCGCTGTAGATATTTTCCGGACGTACACCCAGAACAATTTCCTTGTCCACATAGCCTTCATGTTCGAGTACAACAGCGTATTCGTGCGGAATCATGACTGTCTGATCACCGATCTGGGCGATCATGTTTTCGCCGTTCTTTCTCAGTGTCGCATCCATAAAGTTCATCTGCGGGGAACCGATAAAGCTGGCTACAAACAGATTCTTCGGCTGGTTGTACAGATTGGCCGGTGTGTCGACCTGCTGGATTTCACCTTCCTTAAGTACGACAATTCTGGTTCCCAGCGTCATAGCTTCTGTCTGGTCATGGGTTACATAAATAATCGTCGCATCCAGACGCTTGTGAAGTCTGGCAATTTCTGTACGCATCTGCACACGCAGCTTGGCATCAAGGTTTGAGAGCGGTTCATCCATGAGGAAGACCTTTGGGTCACGGACAATGGCACGGCCCATGGCAACACGCTGTCTCTGCCCGCCTGAAAGAGCTTTTGGCTTACGGTCGAGCAGTGATTCGATATCCAGGATTTTTGCTGCTTCGGTGACTTTGCGTTTGATTTCGTCTTTCGGAACTTTACGGAGTTTCAGTCCGAATGCCATATTGTCAAAAACAGTCATATGCGGATAGAGCGCGTAGTTCTGGAAAACCATGGCAATATCACGGTCTTTCGGTTCGACATCATTCATCACCTTGCCGTCGATTTTCAGCGTGCCGTCGCTGATATCTTCCAGACCTGCAATCATACGCAGTGTGGTAGATTTCCCACATCCTGAAGGACCGACAAAGATAATAAATTCCTTGTCCTGAACATCAAGATTAAAATCCTTTACTGCTACAAAGCCGTTGTCGTATTCCTTCGTAATGTGTTCCAGTGTAATTTCAGACATTGTTCCCCTGCTCCATTCCTTGTTTAAATTTTTCGTAGTGTGTAATTTATACTGAATCCGGCTTATGATCAGCCGACCAGAATATCTTCTTTGATTCTGAATGTATCTGTCTTGCGGATATCTTCAGATGAGCTCCCGACGCTTATCATGTAATTGCCCGCTTTGCAGACGAAGCATCCCAGCTTTTCACTGTATTCACTGAAAGCATCCGCCCCCGGTGAAAGTGTAAAGCAGCGCCGTTCCCCCGGTTTGAGTTCCAGTTTTCTGAACGCTTTCAGTGCCTTGACCGGATCACCCGGTTCAGGTCTTAATTTTCCGATATACAGCTGTACGGTTTCGCTGCCGCTTACTGTACCTGTGTTTTTGACACAGATGTCAATGTCCGCAAAAGGACTGTTTTCCGATTTTCGCACTTCCAGATTGTCGTACTGGAAGTCTGTATAGGAAAGCCCATGGCCAAAACAGTAACGTACCGGGACTTTAAAAGTCTGATAATAACGATAGCCTACATACATTCCTTCACGGTAGTATTCGATCAGATGGGCATTCATCTGTTTCTTTTCATCTTCCGTGAGCGGACGTCCCGGGAAGTCGCCGAAACGGCTGGCCGGACAGTCGTCCAGACTGTAGGGAATGCTTTCCGGAAGCTTTCCGGACGGATTGATCTTTCCCAGAAGAATATCCGCGATTACATTTCCGCCTTCCATGCCGTCGTACCAGTTCCAGACAATCGCCTGTGCCTGATCTGCCCAGCTGCCCATGGCTACCGGGCTCCCGGCTGTGATGACCACAACCGCATCGGGCCGGACTGCCAGTACTTCTTCTATCAGCTTGTCCTGTTCGTAAGGCAGATTTATATCCTGACGGTCCTGTCCTTCCAGGTCCCAGTCATGATTGAGGCCGGCGAAGATAATTACACTGTCTGCCTGTTCAGCCTTCTGTACGGCTTCTGCACGAAGTGCCGCCCGATGTTCAGCTGTCAAATCAGGCTCTGTCGTTCTTTCCGGCTGATCGCCCGCCGGACTGTCCAGGCTGGTCGCCTGCCAGCTGCTGTCCTGCTCATCGGCTTTCTGGGCATCATAACCCTGTGCAAAGCTGATTTCACAATTTCCGCCCAGACGGTTCTTCAATCCCTGAAGCGGAGTAATTTCATACAGTGCCTTGATTTCAGCACTGCCGCCTCCGGATGCATGCTGCCTGTCGGCATTGTCGCCGATCAGCAGCAGTGTTTTCAGTTTGTCTGCCTTAAGCGGCAGGCGTTTGTTTTCATTTTTCAAAAGGATGACCGACTCAGCCGCGACATCATAGATCTTCTGATGATGTTCCGGTGTATTCATACTCCCGGCACTCCGGTCCTCCGGTCTTTCCACCTGAATTTCCTGATCCGCTGTTTCTGTCAGGCGGATCATCTTGAGCCGGAGCATAAGACGCAGAACATTGCGTACTTTATCATCGACCTGTTTTTCGTCGACACTTCCGTCTTCTACCGCTTTTCTGAGAGGTTCTGCCAGATAGTAATCATCAAAGTCGCTGGTTACCGACATTTCAATATCCAGCGGACCTTCTGCTGTTTCTCTGGTGCGGTGCACGCCGCCCCAGTCGGAAATAACGGCTCCGTCATAACCCCATTCATCTCTTACGACTTTCTGAATCAGGTTTTTGCTTTCTGTCAGATGCTCTCCCCGGTAAAGGTTGTATGAGGCCATCATCGATTTGCCTCTGCCTTCCTGGAGCACTGCTTTGAAAGCCGGAAGATAGAGTTCCCGGAGCGGCCGGTCTTCAATTTCCACATCCACCCACAGCCGTTCAGTTTCCTGATTGTTGAGTGCAAAATGCTTGACGCACGAAGCAACATCACTTTCTTCGATTCCCTGAACCAGCGGAACCGCCATTCTGGCTGTCAGATACGGATCTTCGCTCATATACTCGAAGTTGCGCCCGCATACCGGCGTCCGTTTGATGTTGATCCCGGGGGCAAGAATCACATCTTTTCCTCTTGCCCTGGTTTCTTCACCGAGAACCTGCCCGGTCCGGAAAGCCAGTTCCGGATTCCAGGTCGCTGCAACTGCGCTGTTGCTGGGCAGATAGGAAACATCATCTCCTGCATGTTCTCTGGCTTCCCATCCGTCATTTACAAATTCATGTCTGACACCCATGGGTCCATCGGACGTTTTAAGCGCCGGTATGCCCAGTCTCGGGATATCTCCTGTCTGGAAAAGTCCGCAGCCGTGAATCATCCGGATTTTTTCCGGAAGCGTCATCTGCGAAATCAGACTGTTTATTCTGTTTTCCTGCGTTTCCTGCGTTTCTGCTTTGTTTCTATGTTCTGTATTTATCTGAATATCCGGGTCGGGGATATTTGTATTATTCTTATGATTCATCTGGTTATTGTGATTGTCAGCCATAGCGCCTCAGTCTTCCAGCCAGACTGTAAAGCTGTCCTGGCAGTCTGTTAAAATCGTGTTTGCTCCGATGTTTTCGATGTGAGCACCGTCCGCGTCTTTCGCTTTCATGTTGATCAGTTCCACTTTCACAGCAGAACCGCCTTGAAGCGCTGCCGTGATCCGGTTTTCCTTTCGTTCAATGCTGAAATTCAAAACCGGCTTTCCTGTATGATCAGGAACCACTGTTTCCGCCTGATCTCCGTCTTCCGGCAGATAGGCTTTCAATGTGACACCGCCGGCATAATCGTAAACCGGTTCATCGTCCTGAGCACCAACCGGGATAACCGAGCCCTGTCTGACCAGCAGCGGGATTTCACTGTAGCCAAAGGTTTCGCGGTACCATCTGCCGCCCTGACGCTGTCTGCCTGTCAGATATTCTGTCCAGGTTCCTTCCGGAAGATAATATTCTCCGATGCCCTGGTCGTTCAGAACCGGAGCCGTCAGGATTGAATCACCCAGCATATACTGTTTGTCCAGGTAACGGCACATATGATCGTCTTCAAATTCAAGGATCATGCTGCGCATCACCGGAGTGCCTTCCGTTCCGGCAGTGATCGCTGCCTGGTAGATGTAAGGCATAAGCCGCATTTTCAGTCTGGTGAAGAACCGCAGGACTTCTACCGCTTCCTCGTCGTAATTCCAGGGAACACGGTAAGAGGTACTCCCGTGAAGCCGGCTGTGCGAGGACAACAGGCCGAACGCACACCAGCGTTTGTAGACATCGGCTGTGGACTGACTTTCAAATCCGCCGAT
>JBMNSG010000137.1:0-6166 GCA_050945075.1 Eubacteriaceae bacterium
ATCGGCCCGGATGCCGCAAAGATTCTGACCGCGTTAAACAACAGTCACGGCTTTCTGCCCTATAACGACAAGTCAGACGCCGATGATATCCGCCTTGCTTTCGGAATTTCCAAGGGATCTTTTAAAAAAGCACTGGGTCATCTGATGAAAGCAAAGCTGATCCGACAGACCGACGAAGGGATCGAATCCCTGAAATAAATTTTGCCTTTAACACTTTAAAGTGATAGAATAATTTTCAATTATTTACCGGAGGGAGACTGACTATGCTTGCATCAAAGCTTATACTCAAATGTCTTGAGGACGAAAATACCGAAGTGATATTCGGCTATCCCGGCGGCGCCCTGCTGCCGATGTACGAAGCCCTGCGTGAGTCTCCGATCCGGCATATTCTGGTGAGAAACGAACAGGCAGCCCCGCATTATGCCAGCGGTTACGCCCGCATATCCGGGAGGACCGGAGTCTGCATGGCAACATCCGGTCCCGGAGCGACCAATCTTGTTACCGGAATAGCCACCGCCTATCTCGATTCCATTCCGCTTGTCGCCATCACCGGACAGGTGAACAGGGATCTGATCGGAACCGACGCGTTTCAGGAAGCGGACATCACCGGGGCAACCGAACCGTTTACCAAACATTCCTACCTGGTCAAGGATGCCAGAGATCTGCCGCGCATTATAAAAGAAGCCTTTCATATTGCATCGACCGGCCGTCCGGGCCCGGTCCTGATTGATATTCCCAGGGACGTCCAGCTTGAAAATGTCCGCAACATCAACCGTAACCCGGAAATGAGAATTCCCGGATACAAGCCCAATTATAAAGGACATACCGGACAGGTCCGGCGTGCCATCCGCAAAATCAAGCAGGCGAAGCGTCCGGTGATTTACGCCGGCGGCGGTGTCAAGCTTTCCTATGCAGAACCTGAGCTTCTGGCTTTTGCAGAAATCAACCAGATTCCGGTCATCACCACGCTTATGGGGATCGGCTGTTTCCCGGAAGATCATTCACTGTACTGCGGAATCGTGGGCAGTCACGGCTACGATTACTCCAATGCCATTATGGACGAAGCGGATCTGTGTATCTGCATCGCGGCCAGAATGTCCGACCGCGGTATTTCGGGCGCCCAGAAGGATATCGAGCAGATGGAGCTCATTCACATCGATATTGATCCGGCGGAAATCGGAAAAAATATCGAGGAAACGGAAGTGCCGATTGTCGGAGATGCCAGAACGGTTCTGGCAGATCTGCTCTCAAAAGACATGAACACGGATACCTCCGAATGGCTGACCCGGATTGAAGAGATCAAGGATGAAACACCTGTTCTGTTTAATCAGAGTCTTGAAAACGGACTGGCGAATCCGAAAATATTCTTTGAACATCTTTCAGAAATGGCAGACGATGATGCCATTCTGTTTGCGGATGTCGGGCTCAATCAGATCTGGGCGGCTCTTTATTATCATATTTACAAACAGCGCAAGTTCTTTACTTCAGGCGGACTGGGCACTATGGGCTACAGCATTCCGGCTGCGGCCGGAGCGGCCTTTGCGGTCGGAAACGAAGCGGGGAACGATAAACAGCGCCAGATTTTCTGTGTCTGCGGGGACGGAAGCTTCCAGATGTCACTGGCAGAGCTGGCCATCGTTTCGCAGTTTGGCCTGAACATCAATATCCTGCTGTTTACCAATACCAAACTGGGAATGGTCCGGCAGCTTCAGCACGATACCTACGGAAAAGATCATTATTCCGGGACTGATCTTAATTTTGAGATCGACTTTATGAAGCTGGCTCAGGCTTACGGAATTCCGTCCTTCAGAGCCTCGACAACCGAAGATGCTGTAGCGTCCGTTCATAAAGCGGCAGCCATCCAGGGGCCTGCCATCGTCCAGATTGATGTCGACAAAGACTTTCTGCGGATATAGGAGGAGAACATGGAACATCTGACAAATCATGAAAAGCACCGCTGCCTTTCACTCCTGGTCATGAACAACGCCGGCGTTCTCTCGCGTATTTCCGGACTGTTCTCACGCCGCGGCTATAACATTGATGCACTGACCGTTGGTACCACAGAGGATGAAAAAATCTCCAGAATTACCATTACCGTATCCGGAGACGACAAAATTATCGAACAGATTATCAAGCAGCTGTACAAGCTGATTGATGTCATCAAGATTGTGGAGCTGGAAAAAGGGCAGGCGATCCGCAGGGAACTGGTCTATATCAAGGTTAAGGCGGACGATAATACACGCAGCAATATCGTCAATATCTGCAACCTGTTTCGGGCCAACGTTGTCGATGTTGCACCGGAAAGTCTGATCCTGGAGGTTGTAGGACCGGCCAGCAAGGTCGATGCCTTCTTCGAAATGATCAAACCCTTCGGTATCATTGAGTTTGTCCGTTCCGGAGCGACCGGACTGCAGAGAGGAAAGAAAAGCGTTCATGAATCCAAATAGGACCGGAGAATCAGTTCTGGTCCGGTAAAGTAACTCAATAAACACGAGACGAAACAGAGGCCGATGCACTGAAAAGTGCTCGGCCTTATTTTTGCCCAAAAACAGGGGTATCAGCGTAATGGTTCCAGATCAGTGTTCTCCTGAACTTTTAACTCGTTTTATATAAATAGGCTATTATATACATAATGGCTAAATTATTTAACATAAAAAGAACTAAAAAAATAAATAAAGATAAAACTGGAAAGCAAATAATCTCCTGGAAACCGGACTGCAGCAGTATTCTGCTTTATATTCTGATTGCGGCTTCGGTCCTGACTGCCGGCGCGGCGGTCATAAAAAGTCTTTTTGTGGACTGGCCGCGGGATCAAAAGCTTCAGTACAGTTCCCGAGACGGCGAAACAGATTCGTACAGCGGTTCGGTTTTTCTGAATACGGAGGATCATACATTTACTGCAGATCTTGAGATTACAGTTCATAATGATTCTGAAGACCCGTGGTATTTTATAACTTTCAGGGATTATCCGTCTGCATACCGTGAACTGGAAGGCGGAAATATCAGCGAGATCAGCGCCGAAATTAACGGAAAAAACACAATGATTACCAGGAATGACGATCCTACCGTGTTTTCAGTTATCCTCGAACAGCAGCTGAATCCGGGGGAGGATGTCGTAATCTCAATGAAAGTGAAGTCGTGGATTCCAACGCTTGATGCCCGTTATGGATGTCAGTCTCCGGCAGATGGGAAAACAGATTTTTATCTGGGCAACGCCCTGCCGGTTTTGTGTCCATACGAAAATGGAGATTTCCAGGCATATCCGTATTTTAGTGTCGGGGAGTGTTTTTATTCCAAAATTGCCGATTATGATATTATAGTCAGCGTACCTTCTGATTACACACTGATTGCTACCGGCGAAGCAACGCTGGTGATGGATTCGCAGACCGGAGGCAGCAGCACCGGTAATGCGGACGATGCGGACGGTGTTCAGAGGATGAATGGATCCAGGGATGAGGCCGGACAGTCAGGTTCCGACCGGGTTGTCTGGCAGTATCAGGCGGCTCATGTGCGCGATTTCTGCATGGTTGCCGGGAATGATTATCAGAGTCAGACCCGTATGATTCAGGGAATCAGGGTGACATCATACTGGCATGAGGGAAATGAAGAGCGGGGGAATCAGGCACTCAATCTGGCTTGCTCCTCGATCAGCTCCCTGAGCAAACGGCTGGGCAGATATCCTTATACGCAGTATTCCGTGGTCGAAACAGATACGGCTATGACTGGCATGGAGTATCCGGAAATGATTATGTATTCGGATAATCAGCAGGGGCTCGATTCGATCTTTCATGAAACGGCGCACCAGTGGTTTTATAATCTGGTCGGGAACAACTCCTACACCAGTGCCTGGATTGACGAGAGTCTGGCAGCCTATGTATCCAATCCCGGACTTACCGGCTATACCGGTGTCATTACCCGATCCTATGATCAGTACGGAAACGACAGCGACTATGTGGAATCCATGTATTTCGAAGGCGCTTCCATGTATAACCGTCTTGAACAGAACGAAGGAAGTGATGCCATGCAGGCTTTTCTGGATGATTATCTGAAAACCGGTGCCTACCGGGAAGTTAATACACAGGAACTCGTCAATATGCTGGTCGAACATTTTCCCAACAGTACGAATATCCTGAAAGAATATATTGACAGCAAGTACTTTCAATAACAGGAACTGCTTCCAGTCATGTATGGATTTATGACAGGTTCCTGAAGATCCATGCAGGGCAGGTGCGATCAAAGCGTAACAACAATCACTTTAAAACAGAATTTTCAAGACCCATACCCAAAACGGTATGGGTTTTGTTTTATAATGGAACTAACGGAGGTGAACGATTTGGGAAACTCAAAGCTGAAATTACTCAGAATCATCGATATTCTATCTGATACGGATGAAGATCATCCGCTTACAGCCAATCAGATCTGCGATAAACTCATGAACTGTTATGATATCAAGGCAGAACGAAAAAGCATCTGCCGCGACATCAACCTGCTGATCGATGACGGCCATTATGATATTCTTTTATCCAGTGATAATAAACGCGGTTATTTTATGGCCAGCCGCACCTTTGAAGACTGGGAACTTAAAATCCTGATTGATGCTGTCTGGGGGTCAAAATTTCTCACGGAGAACAGTGCTGACGAGGTTTCGGAAAAGCTTTATAACCAGGCTAACCAGTGGAGCCGCAGGATGCTTAAATCGGCTACTCCGGTTAAACTGCGGATCAAGAGTAAAAACAAGGGTACCAGAGAAAACATTGAAATGATTCTCAAGGCAATCAAGGCAGACCGCAAGGTTATTTTCCAGTATTGTTACACTGACCCGGAACTGAATACCCAGCTGCGTAAGAACGGGGCCCTGTATACGGTCAATCCCTATGCGCTGATCTGGCAGAACGAGCAGTATTACCTGCTCTGTTCTTACGCTGATTACAACAACCTCAGTTACTACCGGCTGGACCGTATGAAAAATGTCGTAATAAGCGGAGAACAGCGCCGTTCGCAAAAGGAGTCACTCGGAGATAATGCGGATATGGTGATTGAAAAGTTTGTACGTTCTGCACTGCACCAGTACAGCGGTGAAAAAACGAAAGTGACTCTGGAAGCAGACCAGACCATGGTCGATGAGCTTCTTGATTATTTCGGCAGTGATATTCATTTTGACAGTAACGGCAGCCGCGTGCAGACCACGGTAGACGTTATAGACAGTGACGGCTTGTATTACTGGCTGCTGCAGCACGGAACCAATATCAAGGTCATCCGGCCGGAATCCGTTCGCACACAGCTGGTCAACCGGGTAAATGCAATTCAGGCGCTTTACGCAGAACCATCTCCAGTCTTTGAGACTGCAGAATACAGTCTGTCTGAAGACCCGGAACCGGGCCTGTCAGAAAATCCGGATCAGAATACGGCCGGAGAATAAGAAAGGCTTTTTTGATATATGAAATTTGTTCATCTGTCGGATCTTCATCTTGGCAAACGGGTTAACGGTTTTTCAATGATCGAGGATCAGCAATATATTTTAGAGGAAATTCTGAAAATCATTGCGGAAGAAAAACCGCAGGCGGTTCTGATTTCCGGCGATATTTACGACAAATCCATTCCGCCTGCAGAGGCTGTCCAGCTTTTTGACGACTTTCTGGTCTCGTTATCCAGAGATAAACTGCAGGTCTTTGTCATAAGCGGCAATCACGATTCAGCGGAGCGGATTGCTTTCGGCTCCCGGCTTATGGATCAGAGCGGGGTTCATCTGTCACCGGTTTATGATGGTTATGTGGAACCAGTCCGACTCACCGATGAATACGGACCGGTTGATTTTTTTATGCTGCCCTTTATCAGGCCGGTTCATGTCAGGCACTGCTTTCCGGATGATGAAATCAAGTCCTACTCGGATGCACTTGCCTGCGCTGTTTCTCATATGCCGGTGGATCCAGCCGTCAGAAATGTACTGCTGACGCATCAGTTTGTAACCGGAGCGGTAACCAGTGATTCGGAAGATATCTCCGTAGGCGGTACCGACAATGTTGATGCTGCTGTTTTTGAAGCGTTTGACTATACAGCGCTCGGTCATATCCATGCACCGCAGAATGCCGGCGGTGAAAGGATCCGTTACTGCGGAACGCCGCTTAAATATTCTTTTTCGGAAGCCAGTCATCAGAAATCCGTCACT
>JBMNSG010000138.1:0-6131 GCA_050945075.1 Eubacteriaceae bacterium
AACATTTTCAATGTATCGCGAAGCCCTTAAAAAAGTATTTAGTGCAGAGGAACTTAGTTTCTTTGGAGCAGATATGACTGCTTCTGAAATCGAATTAAATGCATATCGTTTCCAGAATGATTCTTGTTGTCGGATCATGCTGTGTGATTCCACCGGTGGAGAAGGGCGAAATTTTCAGTGTGCTGATTATATAATTCATATTGATTTGCCCTGGGACGCAAACATAATTGAACAGCGAATTGGCCGTCTCGATCGTTTGGAAAGAGATAAAGCCCGACCAGTGGTGCATTCAGTCGTAGTATACACAGAAAATACTTTTGAAAATGCCTTATTTAATTTTTGGAATAAGGGTCTGAAGATTTTCACTCAGTCACTCAGTGGGATGGAAATCATTATGAAGGACATTAATCAAGAAATAATTTCCTCTATTAGAAATGATTTTAAATATGGATTGTTTGAAAGAATACCTGAGATCATTAAACTTGCAAATGAGATGCGGGAGACAATAAGAAAAGAACAGAATTATGATGCAGCAAGTTTCATTTTCCGTCCTATGTATGCAGAATTGAAAAGATTAACAGATTATTATGCGCGAAATGAGAATGATTTGTTTGCAGATACTATGAATAACTGGGCTAGTCTTGCTGGCTTTCGTGGCTTCAGTAGTGAAACGGGGATATTAACGTATACCGCTGCGTCATTCTCTCCTAAATCAGCAATTAACTCTCAGCTTATTCCTCCCAGTTGGAATGATTACTTGAATACCGAACAGAACAGATTTTTGAATGGTGTCCAGGAGAGATATAACAAGAGCATCTCTATACAAAATCAAGATAGATCTATCAGAGGAACATTCGTTCGCAAAATAGCTATTGAAAATGACTATCTTCATTTTTTTGCCCCGGGGGACGAGATTTTTGATTGTATAGTCAATAATGCATTGCATTCGTGTAAAGGTAGAGCTAGCGCATTTGCGGTTGCTTCCGATATTAACTGGAAAGGACTGATCTTTACATGGTCTTTGGAACCAAATGAATCAATTTTGCTAGATCATGGAATTTCTATTTATGCATTAGGTCCTTATAGAAATTATCTATTGTCTGAGCAAGTAGTCATACCAGTAAGTATAGAAAATGAGGAATCGTACAAAGACGAGCAAATTATATATGAGTATCACAGAATTATTAATTCTGGATTTAAAAGAGAAAAGACAGTTCATTTAGGAAAACGCACACAAGAAGCTAAATATCTTGGTGATTTTATAAGAGATAGAAATATAGATTGGTTTAAAGAACAGTATCCAGAAGAAAGCTGGATAGAATTTATTGATACATCGAGAAAAGATGCTTACAAAAAAGCATTTGAACAATTTAAGCGTCGTTCTAATGTTCGTAGTGCAAAAGATGAGATGGAGAGAATACTATCTGCCAGAGTAGCAAATAGTGAATTCTATGATATAAGTGACGACCAAATTACAAACATAAAAAAGGAGCAAAAGTTGATATTAGAGGCTATTCAACATCCCAAACTCATCCTTGATTCGGCCGCATTTGTTTGGATGGTAAAAAACTGATGGATGAACAGACCCTTAAGAACCGTGTGGAGGCGTATATTAATGGAGATAAAGAGGACGCATTCCCGATTGATACTCAAAGTGATAGTTCCGCTCAGGAGAAATTTAAAATACGCACTGCCAACCGACTTATTTATACATATGGTTTGTTAAGGCAAAATCGCAAATATATTAATGATTTTATGATCTCATTGAGGGATTATCTTCTTGTATTCAACACCAACATTGATATTAAAAATATCGAAGTACCTGAAGATAATAAGTTTGCTATCAGTAGGGATGAAATAACCGGTAAATATTTTGCGAGTTATCAATTGCCAGTTTATTTAAATGAATCTTTTGTAAAACGTTCCTTTCTGGAGGAATACCACGAACCCAGACAGAGGGACATGGAATATGATCTTTTAACGGATCCATTAATTTATGCTATTACAGGGTTTGCTGAATTTAAGTCTATGAGTCAAAAACTGGCTGTTTACGGGGCATTAAATACTCCTGATGGATATACATCTCTTGTTTCTCTGCCTACTGGAGGCGGGAAAAGCTTGATTACCCAAACTCTTGCCTATCAGACAGAAGGACTTACAATAGCAATTGTTCCAACCATATCGCTTGCATTAGATCAGGTGCGTGTAGCGAAAAAAATAATACGCACAAATCAACCTGATGAAGAGATTTTTTATTATAGTAGCGGAGTTGACAGTGCTCCAATTTTAAAGGCGATCAGCGAAAAAAGAGCAAGATTATTATTTATTTCACCAGAAGCTCTAATTAAGAATTCAGGCTTTGTTGATGCTGTAAAAGAAGCTAATCAACAGCGATATTTAAAAAACATAATAATTGATGAAGCCCACATTGTTGTTGATTGGGGGGCGTCTTTTAGAATTGACTATCAGTGTTTGGAATCCTGGCGCAAGAAGTTGATTAAAACTAACCCGAATTTGAGGACTATATTATTATCGGCTACATATGAGAGACATAGCGTAGAAATTCTTAAAGATTTTTTTTCAGTCGGCGACAAGTGGATTGAAATTCGATGTGATGCATTGAGACAGGAACCACTTTACATGTTAGTAGAATCCCGGTCTCTTACTGAGAAACAGAATAAAATGATTGAGCTGGTTGAAAAACTGCCGCATCCAATGATTATATATGTAACGAGTCCAACAGATGCCGAAGATATTAAGAATATTCTTGCAGAGCATGGAATTCATAACACTAGAACATTTACTGGAAAAACTACTTCCCATAAAAGAGAATTGCTTATAAACCAGTGGATTGACGACGAATTTGAAATTATGATAGCTACTTCTGCTTTTGGAGTGGGTGTTGATAAAAGCGATGTCAGAACGGTACTTCATCTTTATATTCCACAAAACCCAAATGCTTATTACCAGGAATTAGGAAGAGGAGGTAGGGATAAGCTTCCTTGTTTAAGTATAATGTGTATTTATTCGGAAGATAAAAACATTACATTTAGCAGGATTAATAAAAAGGTTCTTACAACTGAAAAAATTGTTGGTCGTTGGGACAGTATGTATAATAGTCCGTTGTCAGTACGTATTGACAATTATACCCATATCAATACATTGATTAAGCCAAAATACAATGTAATGGAAAGTTCCGATGAATTGGGTTCTGATGCTGATGAAAACTGGAATATCTATGTTCTATTGTTGTTGAGACGCTATAAATTGATTAATATCGCAGAAGTTCTTGTTCAACCTGATGGTTATATTTTCGTAGTAGAAATTATTGATGATCGTCTGAGAACAATTAATTGTGCTTTAATTGAGCTAATCGACTCAATTCGTACCGAAGAATGGAATTACTATAACGATGCCTACAAGTTGATGCGGTCTGCAATTGAACACAAAGATGAGTGTTGGTCAGAAATGTTTTTTGAAACATATGATAAGGTTTCTGAGCTTTGTCCTGGCTGTAGGGCCCATAATGAAGCAATCAAGAGTAATTCTTATGAATTTCCTCTTAAAAAGTCAATTGCGCAACCTGTTAAGGCGCTTTCAGACGATCAACTTGATTTTTTCGGTGCAGCGTCTGAAATCGTCGTTTTTGCTAATAAAGAACAGGTGATACCATTATTGAGTTCTTTGCAGGAAAAGAGACTGTCTGTATTAATTACAGAATCCGGATTGGATTTGCAAGAGTACAATAAGGAATCACAAATCAAAAAAAATTTACTTGTAATTGATTGTAGTGAATTGCATAACTTAATAAGCATGTCTAGTTATTACTATATTTCAGGCATGGTAGCTGTCGTCTATAGCGGTCAAGAAAAAGAGATTTCTAAACAGTTTAGTTTGATCAGAGACTATCTTAATAATTCAAATGATATTCGAATTGTCCATATTATACATAAAAATACATATTTTGAATCAATCGACAAGGTGTTTACAGATTTAATTGATGGACCAGTCGTATCATTGAATACAATTTGTTCTCATAAAGGAGGTTATAGTGTTTAGCGATAAGATGGTTACGCCGGCAATACCTGAAAGAATTTTCACACTCTGCAAAATAGTGGAAAAGAAACCCATTTCCATTACTGATTTGAAAGATAAAATGGAACCAGATTTTTTAAATAATAATACTGTATATTTTTCGGATTATCGAAATGCAGCTAAAGAATTAAAGCTTATCTCTATTTCGGACAACATGGTTTCTTTAGCCGTTGAGCCATCTGTGATCAAAACGATCAACTGTATGAGACAGTATATTAATTGCATGTTGGAACAATTTAAAGATGGTCAGTTTTATCAGGTAACATCTGCTTATTTTTCTAATACCAGTAAAGTACTGAACGGAGAGACAAATGTATCTGATTTGGCTCCTGAAATGAGTCGACAGATTGGAAGGAAAGTTGATCCAATGGAAATGCGCGCCTGGAGGTTCTGGGTATCGTTTCTCGGTTTTGGTTATTTGCATAATATGTTTTTCATTCCAAATGCAGATGTATTATTAATGGATTTAATTAGAAATGCAGACTTTGAAAAAGAGAAAAGATATTCCTTTGGAGAATTTATCGAGAAGATAAGACCGGAATGCAATATTATAATCGATAATGTTCCATCGAATCGGGAATTGAATTACGGTGTTTCAAATGGTCTACGAACTTTACACGATTCTGGATACATCAAAATGGAACATATCATGGACCAAGATATCTGGAATTTATATCCTTTAAACGGACATGCTATAACCAGTACTGTGACTAATATCACAATTTGTAATTAAAGAGGGCCCAATGGATACCAGTATAGCAAGGGAAAGAAGTTCTTATGTGTTAAAGCCCGATTCTATTACAGCGTCTCAAGGAGATTTTTTAGCCACACATGTTGCGATTAATCGACTCCATTTGTTTAGTAAGTTTGATGATGTTCTTCCCTCAGGAGGAAAAAACATTTCAGAAGAAGAAGTCTTTAATCAATATATTTTAAATCCTAACAATCAGCATCAATTTATTGCTGTTTATGGACAGAGTGGAACTGGGAAATCTCACTTGATTCGTTGGTTTGAAGCTCGATTTGAACAAGAAAAGCCGGATGATGAGGTTATATTGTTCATTCGCAGAAGCGACAATACATTGAAAGGGACAATACGCCAGTTATTGGAAAAGCCTGAAGTTCAGAAAATTGCAAATAGAGAGGTATACGATCGTCTTATTAAAGCGAATTCCCTTCTTGATGAAAAGAAACTCAAAGATATTATTTATCACAACTTTATTGTTGAAGTGCATAATGACAATGATACCCACAGCATATCAATTCCGTTCGTAAAGAGAAGGAGACTAGAAGCTTTTTTAAATAACGAGGATGTTCATGAGCATCTCATGTCCGAGAATGGTCCAATTGAGCGTATGTATTCCAAGCTTTCTGAGCATACATTAGTAGACAGAGATACTATTGCGCAATTTCTTCCGGAAGATTTTTACGTGTCATCAGATTTGTATGATTCTTTAGATCGAGCTGATCAAAAAGCAGAAAAAATGGCACTCAGACTTATGTCTGAAGAAGGAAAAGAGACAGCGGAATTGCTCGCCTCTTATTTAAATCAATTTGTTAATGAAGTTATACAGAGATGTGCTGGAATTGAGCCAGGCGATTTTAGACAAATTTTTCAAGATATTCGAAAAGAGTTGTATCGTATTGGAAAGAATCTTACATTGTTCATAGAAGATGTCACTTCTTTTACTGGGGTGGACGATGCATTGCTTGATGCTCTAATCGTAGAGCATACAGGTATGAATGCAGAGGATAATCTCTGCAGAATTTCGTCTATAGTTGGAACCACCAGTAACTATTTGCAGAACAATTTCCACGATAACCATAAGGATAGAATCACTCAGTATGTGTATATCCCAAGTGATGTCTTTGACGAGAATGGAATTTATGAATTTGTCGGACGCTATATTAATGCCATGTCTCTATCAAAAGCAACTATTTCAAGTTGGCTAAAAAACCAGGCAAATCCAGAGGATTATCCAGTTCATGAGGTAAAACAAGGGAAAAATTGGGATTATATATCATTGAAGTATGGG
>JBMNSG010000139.1:0-6114 GCA_050945075.1 Eubacteriaceae bacterium
TGATTTCACGAGCCAGGTCTCTCGCTGTTTTAAGAGACCGCAGAATCGAGGCTGTATTTTCTGTATAACCTCTGCGGCGATTCCAATGAGGTGTTGCAGTAATCGCACGGATTCCGTCTGCCCAGGCGTACTTGAGCATTTCTTTTGTTTCTTCTGTGTTCCTGGAACCGTCATCAATGCCGGAAAGGATATGACTGTGCATATCGATAAATTGATCCATACGACCCCCTTCACTACAGTTTACTGCAGTAAACTGCCTTTCTATAATAACGGAAAGAGTTTAAAAGAACAAATAAAGAACATTACAAATAATTATTAAAGTGTCACAATTGTGGCGCCAGTTCCACCTTCATCAGGCTTTCCAAGCCGGTAGTTTTTGATCATCGGGCAGGTTTTCAGATAATTCTGAACAGCAGCCCGTACCCGTCCCGTTCCCATACCGTGAACAATGGTCAGCTTCGTCTGACCGGCATAAACGGCATCGGAAATGAATTTCTCCGTCATCATGACTGCTTCATCCGCAGTCCGTCCGCGCAGATCCAGCTTGACTGCGACCTTTGCCGGGGTTGCCTTGACGTTATTCTTTTTAACGGGAACCTCCCGTTCCTGCTTCCCGACTTTCACCAGTTCTGCAGGCTTGACATTCAGTTTCATATTGCCGGACTGGATCCGGACTTTTTTGTCGCGTTCCAGAATTTCCAGTACTTCCGCTTCGCGGTCAATTGATTTGACGTAAACCCGGTCTCCGGTTTTAAAATCAGAAAGTTTAAGGGGTTTTCTGGAACGATCCCAGGTATTGGTGCGTTTCTTTCTGGACTCTTCCGCTTTTTCTGCAGCCTGCTGGCTCTGTGCCAGTGAACGTCTGAGCTTTTCAAGTGTTTTGTTATCTACCGAGGCTTCCGCCTGACGCTGAATCGTCTGAATTTCACGGTAAATTGAATCCGTTTCTTTCTTGGTCTGATCGATCAGATCCGCAGCCCGCTGCTGTGCATCAAGGAGCAGTTTTTCTGCCTTGCCGGCATTTTTACCGCGTTCCGCTTCTGCCTGCTTGAGCTTTTCCTGTGCTTCCGCTTCCATCGCTTCTGCACGTTCAAGCGCCAGCGTTGCTTCCCTCGTTTTTTCTTCGGCTGCTGCCAGTGATTTATCCAGGTCCCTGGTGTTTTCAGAAATCCGTTCCCGTGACACTTTGATGATGTCTTCCGGAAGACCCAGCCGGCTGGCGATTTCAAACGCATTGGATTTTCCGGGGATGCCGATCATCAGCCTGTAGGTGGGTCTGAGTGTTTCCACGTCAAATTCAACCGAAGCATTCACGACGCCATCAGTTGTCAGTCCGTATTCTTTAAGCTCTGCATAATGAGTTGTTGCAGCTGTGAGACCACCCCGGTCTTTCAGCGAATCCAGAATCGAAACAGCCAGCGAAGCCCCTTCTTCAGGGTCAGTACCGGCTCCGAGTTCGTCAAAAAGAACCAGCGAGCGATCATCCGCGTGGTTCAGGATATCCACGATATTGGTCATATGAGAGGAAAAGGTTGAAAGATTCTGTTCAATACTCTGTTCGTCGCCAATATCGGCAAAAACGTTCGTGAAAACTCTGGCTTTCGAATGCTCTTTAACCGGAATAAACAGCCCCGACTGAATCATGAGCGTGAGCAGTCCCATGGTCTTGAGCGTGACCGTTTTACCGCCGGTGTTGGGGCCTGTGATAACCATAATGCTGATGTCATCGTCGAGTACGATATTGCTGGGGACCACCTTGTCCCGGGCGATTAATGGATGTCTGGCACCGATGAGCGCGGTTTCGCCCCGTTCCGAAAGCTCGACACTGCGGGCGTTCAGATCCAGCGCGTAGGCGGCTTTGGCAAAAACATAATCGAGCTCGATCATGGTGTCGTAATCGGACTGAATGACAGTCCGGTACAGAGCCGCGGTTTCAGACAGACCCTTGAGAATCCGTTCGATTTCGTCTTTTTCTTCTGCTTCCAGAAGCCGCAGATCATTGTTGAGTTCAACTACTGATGCCGGTTCAATAAACAGCGTGTTTCCGGAAGATGAGCGGTCCAGTACAATCCCCGGAATCTGCGAACGGTATTCAGTTTTAACGGGGACAACATAACGGCCGCCGCGGATCGTCACAAGACGATCCTGCAAATGGCGTTCGTGTCCGGGAGAGGTGATGATCCCCTGCAGTTTTTCGGTAATCCGCCGTCCCTTGTTCAGGATCTCACGTCTGATTCGCGCCAGTTCGCGGGAAGCATTGTCTGCAACCTCGGTATCCGAAATAAGCTTGTGGCTTATTTCCTGCTCCAGATCCGAACAGGCATCCAGAACATCAAAGGCATCGTCCAGCAGCGGCATCGGTTCTTCGATACTGTCATCATCCCGGTAGTTGATAAGGTCCCGGATGGTTCGAAGAACTGCTGCTATCCGCCTGAGTTCGAAAATCTGCAGCGTGCTGCCCACAGCAGCCCGTCCCAGCAGTCCCGAAATATCTTCATTTTTAGAAACCGGCAGCCGTCCCGACCGCAGCGACATACCCAATGCCTCATCGGTAAAATCAAGCTCTCGTTTTATTTCAGAAAGATCTGTCTGCGGCTGCAAGGCCAGTGCTGTCTCCCTGGCACCATCATTAACGCAGTACTGTGCCAGTTTATCCTTTATTTTGTCGTATTCCAAAGCACGCATGCTTCGTCTGTCCATTGTTTCTCCTTAAATGACTCTATGAACGACCAGTCTGAAAACCGGTCTGATAATGTCTGTTTTTACTAGTAATTCAAACGGAAGATTCAAAACCTTCGTTATTTCCTCTTTTTATCGATATTTCTGATCTTTGTTTTATAAAACCCCGCGCAGGAAGCTTCCCGGCTGCGGTTTCAAACCTGCCGGCAATTCCCTGTTAAGGGACTTGCTCCCGGGAGCAGAATCACCCTGATGATCAGAGGTATAATCCGTGGTGTCATCCAGATTGTCATCAGGACAACTGCCACGGTAGTAACCCAGTAATCTGGTCACTGTTTCCGGGCTTTCATCGGTAATCACCAGACGCAGCTTCTGCGCCGGAACCCTACGGGCCTGTTCGCCTGTAAGCAGCAGCGGTTTCGTTTCACGGATTTCATTGAGCCTGTTTTTAACCCTGAGACTGTACTTGGCACCGTTCTGGTCCAGGATGTATCTGCCTTCATTCCTGCAGTTTTTGCAATCCCGGCCGGGACAGTCAAAGACACAATAGGCACTGGTCATGATCAGTTTTTTCCCGTATACGTTCAATACCGGAGCAACCGCGCTTATGCGTGCCAGCTCCGCCATCTCTTCCCCGTTTAATTCAGTCGATAACATGCCTGAAGCCGCTCCCGCTTCGCTGAAAAACCGTGAAGTTTCCACATTAAACAGATTCATGGAATCGTCTGTTTCAATTTGAAAACTGTTCCTGCTGCAATTTCTGTCTGGAGAGCTTGTGTATCCGAAATCACTGAGAATCTTGAGCATCTCATAATTCTTGACTAGGAATCCATCCGCAGCATCCAGCAGCTTTTGGAGTTCCTCACGATGCCGATGCAGTTCCTGACAGCGGTCTGTATTGACTACCAGTTCCGACGTGAGCAGAACCCGGATTCCTGCCTGATGCAGCTTGCCGATTGTATCAAGCATCTCCTCTGTCTGTCGGCTGATGCTGATTTTTTCCTGACTGACTGCCAGATCACTACTTTCTGCCTGATCGCAGTTTCCGTTTCGATCGGAAAACCTTCCGATTGGAAGAATCAGTTCATCTACTCCGGCATCAATGTAGTCGAGCGGTTCCGCATCCTCCTGAAGTTCAACTGAGAGAACTGGCGGTTTCTTCGTGTCTTGCGTTGAGCATGCCTCCTGCTTCCCGATCTCTGCAGCCTCAGTCAGTGCTGCCTGCAGCGACTCTTTCAGAGCAATGCCTTTTTCCATTTGTTCAGGACTATTGTCAGCTGCGAGTTCTTCTGCTTTCCAGCTGCTTATTACCTGCTGTTGTTCCAGCGTTTCTATTGCCGTTGTCCGAATGCGGTTAAGCTCGGATTTGGGCAGGAACAGGTCTTCACCCAGAAAGACATCGATCCGGCCCGGCGTATAGCCAGTACCCCCGGTTTTTTCCAGCTGCATGCTGACCTCTTCTTCAGTCAGTGCCCGTGTTCGCGCTTGCTGCGGAATGATGTCCGTTTCAAACTCACATGAAAACTCTGTGTTCTGACCGTCCGCATCCTGACAGACCGTAGTACTGCGGTTGCCTGGCATGGTCACCGTAACAGTCCCGGTAACCGGCGCTCCTTCATAAATGGAAACTTCCAGATTTAACTGCCCTTTTTTCTTTTCGGGCAGTTTCGATGCCGCTGTTTTAAGCTGTTTCATGAGCCGGTGATCGAGACTGCGGTACACCGGTTCACCTTCCTGAATACTGCGGTTATCCTGTAGACCCGGTTTAATCCATATCCGTCCGCTGCCTTCATTCATGCGCGCCTTGTTTTCAGGCGCACGGAATACACCGGAAATATTGGTTCCTGTCTTTTCTTCTTTGCCGAAAGCGATACCGTCGCCGTTAGCCAGAGTGATCCCGCGATTCAGAATGATTTCCAGCCAGGCGCCTTTTCTTTTTCCGGTTTTGCCGATATAAAAACCGCGTTTCTTGCCGATATCCGGTGTCAGTCTCTGATCATGTCCAAAGAGATTTCCGCCGGTAAAGCCGCGTGAAAAAACTGCTTTGAGCAGTTCTTCCCGGTTTCTGTAACCCTGTACGGCCGTCTCCGTTTTTGTCTGGCTGAGATTCGTCCCTTTGACAGTTTTGTTATCCGCTCCTGTATGGACAGCTTTGCCCTTCGCGGCTTCACGATCCAATGCTTCACGGTAAGCGCTGATCACTGCATAGACGTATTCAGGCGATTTGAGCCGTCCTTCGATTTTAATCGAATCAATTCCGGCTTCTGCAATCTGCGGGATCGCCTGCAGGGTATTCAGATCCCGTGTACTCAGGAGATAACCGCTTTTAATATTTTTGCCATCCTCCGTTTGCAGCTCATATAGTTTTCTGCAGGGCTGGGCACAGCGTCCGCGGTTTCCGCTCCTGTTTCCAAGTGAAGAGGAAAACCGGCACTGTCCGGAATAGGCGTAACATAAAGCCCCATGGCCGAATATTTTGATTTCAGTATCGGTCATGGAGCGGATTTTTCCTGCTTCTGCAATAGACATTTCACGCGGCATGACCACCCGGTTAAAACCAAGATCCTCGAAAAAAAGGACACCGTCTACCCCGTAAACCGTAAGCTGCGTTGAAACCTGCAGTTTCAGTCCGGGAAAGTAAGTGCGGGCCATGCGGATCAGCCCCGGATCCTGAATAATCACCCCATCTACCTGCAATTCATCCAGATATGCCAGCGTCCTGACTGCATCGGCCAGCTCGCTGTCTTTAACCAGTGTATTGACTACTACGTAAAGCTTCACGCCGTACGTCCGGCACATGGCAAACATCTCTTCAAAACTGTCCGTTGTGAAATTCTCCGCCATCATCCTGGCATTAAATACAGGAAGTCCCGCATAAATCGCATCCGCACCGCCTGCGATGGCGGCCACCGCCGCTTCCGGCGTCCCGGCCGGTGCCAGCAGCTCCGGAATTTTATATTGTCTGTTCTGTTTCATTCTGTTTCTTTCAATTTATGTACTGTCTTATGTGCTATTTCTATCTGTTTGATTCTGTTTCTGTTTTACCTGACTGTTCTGCTGAACGACCGATGTTTCCGGCGTTCAATTATGCATCCAGCAGTATAAATAAGTATAACACGAAGCGAAAGCAGAGTTTCACCGGGAAGCGGTGATATACTGGAGCCATGACAGTGACAGTAAATGATTTATTAAAGCTTCCCTCTCTGCGTGAAGCAACCGTTGCAGGCGGCAGAGGCGGCCTTTCCCGTGCGGTTTCTTCTATTTCAGTCCTTGAATCCGTCGATCCCGGCCTCCTTGTTGATGGTCTGTTCAGCAACAATGAATTCTATGGCAGTGAAATTGTAATCACCGGTTTTCTGAACATGCTGGATAATGTGGACCTGCAGTATGAGAATATGCTGCGTCTGGTTGAAGGCGGTGAAGTAGGGCTGATTC
>JBMNSG010000140.1:0-6111 GCA_050945075.1 Eubacteriaceae bacterium
TTTTCAGCGTTGATCCCGCCAGTCGGCATAAACTTCATGTTTACAAAAGCCGCAGACATCGCCTTGATCATAGACAAGCCGCCGGCCTGTTCTGCCGGGAAGAACTTCACAACATCCAGTCCTGCATTCAGGCCCATAATGACTTCACTCGGCGTTGCCGTTCCCGGAAGAACCGGCATGTTGTTCTGGATACACCATGAAACGATCTCCGGATCAAAACCGGGACTCACGATAAATTTTGAACCGGCATCTGCTGCGCGTTTTGCATTATCTATCGTTAATACAGTTCCGGCCCCGACAAGCATATCGGGAAATAGCCGGCTCATTGTCCGGATAGACTCTTCAGCAGCCGCAGTTCTGAATGTAACCTCAGCAGCCGGTAGATTTCCAGATGAGAGTGCTTCTCCAAGCGGGCCTGCATCACCGGCATCGTCCAGAACCACAACCGGAATGATTCCGATCTGGCTTATCTGTTCTAATACACTATTCATTTTTCCTCCTGGTTGTTCATGTCCGGGCAGTTCTTTCTATAGAATGCTTGTCCGGTCATTTAAAATACTGGCTTATATCCGGCTGATGAAAACAGTCCGGATTATGACTGCGGGGGAAAGCAGCAGACAGCAGATACCGGACAAATTGCCCGGAACCAAAAGATAAATGGATTGATGCATATTATTATTGCCCAAAAATAAAAGTTTTAAAAGTCAAAAAGATTGCAAAAAAGACTGTGATAATTGTTAAAAATAACATAGTTATAGGCGTGTAAATGTTTCAACATTGTGAAAAAGATTCACTAAAAATCGTCTCAATTACAACAAAAATCGTCAAAACGAAAATGTCAGAAAGGTTCTAAAATAAAAACAAGACACGGGGGTGTACGGCAGTGCAGGGAAAGTAAAGAAAGGAATGAAGGGAATTATATGGTCAATTTAAAAGAAAAACCTTTTTATCTCAGCGATGAACAAATAATGTGGGTGGAAAAAATCATCCAGGGAATGTCGCTTGACGAAAAGATTAATCAGATGTTTGTCGACATGGTTTATCAGTTCGATCCGGAAAAACCGGAAGAACTGACGGACATTATTAAAAAGTATCCGGTTGGCGGTTTCCGTTATATGAACCTGGAACCAAAGGCCCTCTGGGAACAGAACAAAGCGATTCAGGAAACCGAAACCATTCCGGCTCTGATCGCTGCAAATGTTGAAGAAGGCGGTAATGGTGCTGTTTCAGGAGGAACTGAAATCGGCAAACCGGTTGCCATCGGCGCAACCAGAAATCCGGAAAATGCATATTTAATGGGACTGTACGGCGGGATTGAAGCGGCAGCGGTAGGCTGTAACTGGACGTTTGCCCCGATCGTCGACATCCTGTACAACTGGCGCAACTGTGTAGTCAGCAACCGTGCTTTCTCCAGTAATGCGGATGAAGTTCTGGCTAACGGTCTTGCTTACCTGAAAGGTGCAAACGAAGCGGGAATTGCCTGCTGTATGAAACACTTCCCGGGAGACGGACTTGACGAACGTGACCAGCATATCGTTACGACCTACAACAGCCTGAGCATCGAAGAATGGGACGAAAGCTTTGGCAAGGTCTATAAAGGAATGATCGATGCCGGTGTGGAATCAGTCATGATCGGCCATATCCAGATGCCGGCTTACAGCAGAAAACTGCGCCCCGGCATTAAAGATGAAGAAATCATGCCGGCAACACTGGCGCCGGAACTGCTGCAGGATCTGCTGCGTGACAAACTCGGCTTTAACGGTCTGGTCATCACCGATGCCAGCCATATGGTAGGCATGACATCCAAACTGCCGCGCCGTCTTATGGTGCCGACAGCCATTGCCAGCGGCTGTGACATGTTCCTGTATTTCAGAGACAGAGACGAAGATATCGCAAACGTGAAAATTGCGATTGACGACGGCCTGCTGTCAATGGGCAGGATCGATGAAGCACTGACCAGAATCCTGGGCATGAAAGCCATGCTCAACCTTCCGGAAAAACAGAAAGCCGGAAATCTGGTGCCGAAAGAAGAAGATCTGGTCATAATCGGCTGCGAAGAACATAAAGCTGCACAGCGTAAGGTCGCTGATGAAGCGATCACACTTGTTAAGAACACGAAGAACCAGCTTCCGCTTACACCGGACAAGTACAAGAGGATCATGTTATATCCGCTTGGATTTAACCAGACAGCAGTGCCCGGACAGGAAGTGAAAGAAGGACCGCTGGAAGTTTTTGTACAGACTCTGGAAAAAGCAGGATTTGACGTGGATGTCTGGAATCCTTCAGCCAGCGGATTGAGCGGGAAGAGACTGCTGGCCAGCACGCCGGTTAAAGATTTTACCGACAAGTACGATGCCGTTATTCTGGTCGCAGATATTGAAGGCTTCTCACAGACGAATGAAAGAAGACTTCACTGGAGCATGCCAATGGGACCCGATATTCCATGGTATGTCACTGAAATGCCGACGATTTTCGTCAGTCTCTACAACCCCTTCCATCTGATCGATGTGCCGATGGTGCCAACCTTCATCAACGCTTATTCGCCGACGAAGGAAACCATTGAAGCTGTTGTGGATAAGATTACCGGAAAGAGTGAATTCAAAGGTGTCAGCCCGGTGGATGCATTCTGCGATGCCTGGGATACCAGGATCTAGATTATTCAATTTAACTATCGGTTAATTGAATACAGGGACCCGGACGGCTCTACCCCCCTTTAGCTGTCCGGATATCCTCTGTTATTAATGACTGCATACAGGAATTGCCTGATTACAGATGTTACAGGAGAAAAAATGGCTACAAATTCGAATCAGCCCCAAAACGGAGGTACAGCTGAAAACGCTGTCGATGTTGTCAATACCAAGATTCCGCCCTTTGGAATAAAAGATAAACTCGGTTATATGTTTGGTGATTTTGGGAATGATTTCTTCTTCATTCTCACTTCAAGTTATCTTATGCTGTATTACACCAATGTACTTGGTGTTTCTGCAGCGATGGTTGGAACGCTCTTTCTGGTCGCCAGATGTATCGATGCGTTTACCGATATCGGTATGGGACGTATTGTAGATACATCGAAGCCAAATCCGAAAGGACGGTACAGAGTCTGGATAGGCAGGATGAGACTGCCGGTTGTCATCGCCGGGGTCCTGATGTTTTTACCCTGGGCCCAGAACCTTGATGAAGCAGCTAAAATTATCTTCATTTACTGTACATATATTCTCTGGGGAAGTTTCTGTTATACCGCAATCAATATTCCCTACGGTTCTATGGCAGCGGCTATTACAGCCAATCCCGTCGAACGCGGACAGCTGTCTACATTCAGAAGTGTCGGTGCGGCCCTGGCCGGTTTATTAGTCGGAGCGATTGTTCCGCAGATTATTTATGTTAATGGTCACCTGAGTGGTGAAAGATTCTTTATCACCGCCTGTGTATTCGCAGTCTGTGCCTTTACCTGTTATTCATTCTGTTACAGCTGGTGCCATGAACGGGTTATTGTTAAGGAAAAGGATAAGAATGCGGAAAAAATCTCTGCCGGTAAAATGGTTAAAGAACTGTTCAGCAACCGCGCACTGCTGTCCATCATTGTTGCAGCGATTGTATTGCTGGTCTCCCTGCTTCTGTCAAGCAGTATGAATACCTATCTGTACAACGACTACTTCAAGAGCCCGGCAGCAATGTCTGTAGCTTCAATGCTGACAACCGCCTGCACACTGGTACTGGCCCCATTTACAACAAAGATTATCAAAAAATTCGGTAAGAAAGAAGCCTGCTCCTACGGACTGTTCTTTGCAGCAGCCGTTTATACACTGATCTTCTTCCTGCATTTGTCTAACCCGTGGATCTTCTGTGTTCTGCTTTTCTTCGGAAACATGGGTTCGGGACTCTTTAACCTGATGATCTGGGCAATGATCACAGATGTTATTGACTCTCAGGAAGTTATTTCCGGGGAACGTGAAGATGGTACTGTTTACGGGATTTACAGCTTTTCAAGAAAACTAGGTCAGGCTCTGGCCGGCGGCCTCGGCGGCTATGCGCTGGCGCTGATCGGTTATGTGACCAGTTCTGAAGGGGCGGCAGTTGAACAGACAACACAGGTTGTTAATTCAATTTACAATGTTGCAACCCTGACTCCCGCAATCGGTTATGGAATTATCGCCTGCATTATGATGTGGTGGTACCCGCTGAGCAAGGAAAAGATTGCACAAAATCAGCGGCTTCTCGGACTGGATACAACAATAAAAGACGCATAATTGAATGGATTTAAGACTTGTGAGACCGGATCGAGTGAAATAAAAACGATTCCGGTATACCGGGTCCTGCCATTGAGCGGGGCCCGGATTTCAAGACAGGAGAACTACAATGAAAATGACGTTCCGCTGGTACGGTGACGCCGATCCGGTAACACTGGAAAAAATCCGACAGATTCCGGGTATTACCGGTGTGGTAACCGCCGTTTATGATACACCGGTCGGAGAAGTCTGGTCGCAGGAAAGCATTGACAGTCTGAAAAAAGAAGTCAATGATGCCGGGCTTGAAATGGAAGTAATTGAAAGCGTTCCCGTACATGAAGATATCAAACTCGGACGCGGCGATTATAAACGCTATATTGAAAATTATAAAGAAAATATCCGCCGGCTTGCAAAGGCAGGTGTAAAAACCATCTGCTACAATTTCATGCCGGTATTTGACTGGACCCGCTCCCAGCTCGATCATGAACTGCCGGACGGATCGAATGCACTTGTCTATTACAAGGACGATGTAGATAAGCTTGATCCGACAAAACTGGCTCTGCCGGGCTGGGATACATCCTATTCACCTGAAGAAATGGCCGGATTGATCCAGGATTACAAGGATCTGGGTGAAGAAGGTCTGTGGAAAAACCTGGAATACTTTATTAAAGAAATCATGCCGGTGGCGGTTGAATGCGATGTGAATATGGCCATTCATCCGGACGATCCGCCATGGCCGATTTTTGGAATTCCGAGAATTATCACAGATGAAAAAAATCTGGACCGTTTCCTCGATTTATATGACGACAAGCATCATGGCCTCACACTCTGTGCCGGAAGCCTTGGCTGCACCCGATCCAATAATTATGTAGATATGGTTAAAAAATACACAGCAGAAGGACGAGTACATTTCGGACATGTCAGAAATGTCAAGATTCTGGATGATGGCAGCTTTGAAGAAAGCGCTCATTACTCTTCATGCGGATCTCTGGATATCGTCGATATTCTCAAAGCCTATCATGACTCGGATTTTGACGGTTATATCCGTCCGGATCACGGACGGATGATCTGGGGCGAAAAGGGAAGACCGGGCTACGGCCTGTATGACCGCGCTCTCGGAGCTGAATATATGCTCGGGATCTGGGAAACTCTCGATAAACTCGATCCTGTAGAAGATAAAGCCTGAAACATTGTGTAAGTTATAGAAAGCCCGGAAAGACTGCCTGAGGGCAGTCTTTCGTATCACTTTTGTATAAAATGAAAGGAC
Source organism: Eubacteriaceae bacterium (assembly GCA_050945075.1). Lineage (GTDB taxonomy): Bacteria > Bacillota > Clostridia > Eubacteriales > Eubacteriaceae > UBA7485. The sequence goes on from JBMNSG010000140.1 coordinate 5,494, forward strand.
GACATGAGTATCTTTGACGACTATAAGAAAAACAGAGATTTTCTGGTCTGCGTAGACAGTGACGGATGTGCCATGGATACCATGGATATCAAGCATTTCAACTGTTTCGGACCGGAAATGATCAGAGAATGGCATCTTGAAGAACATGCCGATGCAATCCAGAAACGCTGGAATGAAGTCAATCTCTATGAAATCACCAGAGGGATCAACCGTTTTAAGGGACTGCTTTCTGCACTGGAAGAAGTCAATGAAAAATACGGACCGGTTGAAGGTCTGGATGAACTGAAACAGTGGGTTCAGACAACAAAAGAGCTGTCGAATACAGCTCTCGAAAAGGTTCTGGCCGAAAGAGACAGTCTCATTCTAAGTAAAGCACTGGCCTGGAGTCAGGCGGTTAACAGCAGTATCAGGAAACTGCCCCCGGAAGACAACAAGCCCTTTAACGGAGTTCTTGACGGGCTGAAAGCTGCGCATGAGCAGGCAGATGTAGCCATTGTGTCATCAGCCAATCATGAAGCAGTGACAGATCAGCGAATGGATGAGATGATGGGAAACTATGTAGATATTCCAAGTTATGAGTATCCTGTAGCTACATTTCAAAATGATTATATACAAATA